>NZ_CCBH010000202.1:0-98325 GCF_001368935.1 Novosphingobium sp. KN65.2 | reverse complement strand
ACGGACCCACTCGCAAAAAAAAAACCCCGCGAAAACCCGGGGGTCTTAAATGGTGCGCCCGACAGGATTCGAACCTGTGGCCCCCAGATTAGGAATCTGGTGCTCTATCCTGCTGAGCTACGGGCGCACTCGGGGCCGGGTCCTAGCTTGGGTTTTTCGGGTTGGCAATCTGTTGCGGTCAGTTTGCCTGTTCCGGCGGCGTCACCGGGAATGGCAGGGGCATCACGGCGATACCCTCTTCCAGCAGTTCCTGCGCTTCGGACGCGCTGGTCTGGCCGTGGATCGCTTCGGCTTCGCGCTCTCCATAATGCATCGCGCGCGCGTCTTCGGCGAAATTCTTGCCGACATAGCGCGAGGACTTCAGGGCCTCGACCTGCATCTGCGCAAGCTTGCGGATCACTTCGACGGCTTCCGCCGGAATCGGCGCGCTGGCCACCGGGGCTGTGGGCACTTCCGCGGGCCTGGAGGGCTGCTGCGGGCGGGACGGTGCTTCGACCATCTGGTTGCCCTTGCGCGAAAGACGCGGGGCCTGGATGGCCTTGCCGACTTCGGCAGATCCGCAGTGAGGACAGGACACCAGGCCCCTCTCCTGCTGACGCGCGAAATCCTCCGAAGACTTGAACCAGCCCTCGAACCGATGCTGCCCGGTACGGCATTCAAGATCATAGACGATCATGGTCAATTCTATTTGGCTATTGTCCGCCGATTGGCAAGACTCGGTAATTGCGCCCGAATTTCCGCGATACGGGCAGGATCGATTTCGGCAAAGCCCAGACCGACCTTTTCACCGCCCATGTCGAGGATGATCTCGCCCCATGGATCGATTGCCAGCGAGTGGCCGTAGGTCTCGCGTCCGTCCTCATGCCTGCCGACCTGGGCTGCGGACAGGACATAGGCGCTTGCCTCCACCGCGCGGGCGCGCTGCAGAAGATGCCAGTGCGCCTTCCCGGTCGGGACGGTGAAGGCCGCCGGAATGGCGATCACGTCGCAGCGAGCCCGGCCGAGCGCCTCGAAAAGCGCGGGGAAGCGCACGTCGTAGCAGATAGACAGGCCCAGCCTGCCCAGCGGCGTTTCCACCGTCACGACTTCGTCGCCCGCAGCATAGGCATTGGATTCGCGCCAGGATTCGCCGGTTGCCAGATCGACGTCGAACATGTGGATCTTGTCGTAGCGGGCGCGGATCTCGCCGCTCTCGTCGATCACGAAGGCCCGGTTGGCCCAGCGCCCGTCCTCACGCACGATGGCGAGAGAGCCGAGATGGACCCAGATCCCCTCGCGCGCGGCGGCTTCGCGAACCGCTGCAAGCACGCGATCCTCGGCCTCGCTGCGGATGACCTGGGAAGCGCGCGGACGCTGGCGGTCGAGCAGGCCCGACATCTCCGGCGTGAACAGCATCGCCGCCCCGCCCTGCTTCGCTTGCGAAACGGCGGATACGATCGCCTCGGCATTGGCCGCGGGATCGATGCCGGTGGTCATCTGGAACAGGGCAGCGCGGGTCATGGTCTTGCTAGCGTGCTGTCAGAGCCCGAGGATCGGATCGAGCTTGCCCTGGCGATCGAGGGCATTGATGTCGTCGAACCCGCCATAGGGCGTGCCGGCGACGAGGACCTGCGGCACGGTGCGGGCACCGGGAACGCGCTCCACCATCTCGTCGCGTTTGGGGCCGCCCATGGTGATATCGTATTCCTCATAGGAAACGCCCTTGCCGTCGAGCAGCGACTTGGCCGCAACGCAATAGGGACAGCCCCACTTGGTGTAGATCTCGACCTTGGGTTTGCTCATGGACAATTGCTCCTCGAAACTGTGCTGGCGGTCACTTGAAAGTGGGCGCCGGTATCATATCTAATGGGACGAGTCATGGCCCACGGTGGGGATGGCTCGAAGCCAGGGCGCCGGATTTCACGGGCCCGAACAATACGAAGATTGCTCATTGGAGGATTTTTGTCATGAACCGTATCGACTTTTCGCCCTATCGCCGCAGCATGGTTGGTTTCGATCGCCTTTTCGACATGATCGAGAACCAGAACCGTCCGAACGCCGGCGACAAGTATCCCCCGTTCAACATCGAACGCCGCGGCCAGGATGCCTATCGCATCACGCTTGCCGTTGCCGGCTTCAAGCCTGCCGACATCGATATTACCGCCCAGGCCAACCTCCTGACCGTCAAGGGCCACAAGCCCGATGACGGCGTCGAGGGCGAATATCTGCACGTCGGCATCGCACAGCGCGGGTTTGAGCGCCGCTTCGAGCTTGCCGACTATGTCCGCGTAGACAGCGCCGACCTTGCGGACGGCCTGCTGGTGATCGACCTCGTGCGCGAAGTGCCCGAGGCGATGAAGCCCAAGAAGATCGCGATTGGCGGCAACACGCTCACGGTTGTCGACAATGCATCCGACGAAGGCACCGAAGCAGCCTGATCACTGCCGTTCGAGGAACAGATGTCTGGGGGCGGCCTGGGATACCGGGCCGCCCTTTTTGCGTCGATAAAGCCCAGTTAGTGCAGCCGACTGCAATAGTGGCAACCTCGACTTAACTACGGCACGAAGTAACATTGCAAGATTGTTTAAGCGCTTTGAAACAAAGGGATAAGGGCACGCACACGAGGTCATCTTAAAGCGCATCAAAGACTTATCCTCTAGATGGTCTCCCCAGTGGAAAACGTGGGGGGACCTTCAGAGCAATGAATCGATTGCGGATAAGTCACCGTCTCCTGCTCGCCTTCGGCTTGCTGCTGGCGATCATGGGCACAATGGGAGCCTTCGCGCTCAAGCAGATCGGCGAGGTCAATGCCCTCACCGAAGAACTGAACGGCAATTCCCTGCCTGCCTCACAGGCTTTGGGTGACCTGCATGCTTATGTCTCGCAGTATCGCATCCATCAGGCAGACACCGTCAAGGCCGCCGGCACGGCCGCATGGGACCGGCAGGTCAAGGTCCTGCGCAACTCCGGCGCGGTGATCGACGAGGTCCTGGCGGACTATGCAAAGCACGTGAAGCGTCCCGAAACGCTGCAGGCCCTCAAGGGCGTGCGCGAAAGCTGGCAGTCCTATGTCCAGCAGAACGAGGCGATGCTGAACCTGGCGCAAAGCGACAAGGCAGGTGCCCTCGACATGTTCGACGGTGAAGGGCTCGACAGCTTCTATGCGATCGAAGACCAGCTGCTGAACCTGATCGAACTGAACAGCTCGACCGCAAAGGCCGCAGCCGAGGAAGGCCAGGCGATCTATGCCAATGCCCGCCACGTCATGTTTGTGGCCGCGATCGCCGGCGTCCTCTCGGCCATCGCCCTCATGCTCTACCTCATGCGATCCATCGCTCGACCGGTAAAGCAGCTTTCCGAATCGGTGCGCAGCCTGATCGATGGCGACATCGACGTCGTGATCCCGGGCAGCAAGCGCGGCGACGAACTGGGCAGCCTTGCCCGCGCGCTGGAGAACTTCCAGCAGCTCGTCGCAACCGATCAGCAGCGCGCGCACGAAGAGCAGGAACGCGCCCGCGAGTTGCAGCACACGATCGATGCCATCGGCAACGGCCTTGCCGAGCTGGCAAAGGGCAATCTGGTCCACCGGGTTCCCGAAGCACGCGGCTCGCTGGCGCAGCTTCATGAGCATTTCAACGTCGCCGTCTCGCGACTGGGCGATACGATGGGCCGCATTATCGACGGGTGCCAGTCCATCAGGATCGGCACGAACGAGATCGCGACGGCCACCTCGGACCTTGCCGAACGCACCGAGAAGCAGGCAAGTTCGCTCGCCGATACCTCGCGCACGCTCAACGAGTTCACCAGCGTTGTGCATGTCACGGCGGAGAATGCACGCCAGACCAGTTCGCGCCTCGGCGTCGCCCGAGAGACTGCCGACCGCGTGGAAGGCATTGCGCACCAGGCCGTGGACGCCATGCGCAGCATCGAGACGACCTCTCGCCAGATGTCCGAAATCATCGGCACGATCGACGGGATCGCCTTCCAGACCAACCTGCTTGCGCTCAATGCCGGGGTCGAGGCGGCGCGTGCCGGCGAGGCCGGCAAGGGCTTTGCCGTGGTCGCCACCGAAGTGCGCGCCCTTGCCCAGCGCTCCGCGGATGCCGCCAAGGACATCCGGACCCTGATCGACCGCAGCAGCCGTCAGGTCGGCGACGGCGTTGCCCTCGTGGAGAGCAGCGGCGAGGCCCTGCGCCAGATCGTCGGCGAAGTGGTCACCGTCTCCAACCTCGTCGACGAGATCGCCGGGGCCGCCGAAAAGCAGGCCGATGGCATATCGGAAATCTCGACGATGGTCGCAGGCATGGACAGCTTCACCCAGCAGAACGCCGCGATGGTCGAGGAAAGCTCTGCGGGCAGCCGCAACCTGTCAGAAGAAACGCAGCTGCTGATGGCGCAGATGGCCGCCTTCCGGATCAAGGAAAGCCGGAGCGGCAATGACAATGCCGGCAACGCTTCCAGGAACGGCAATGACTTGAGCCATCAACCCGTCGCCGCAGCGCCTGCACGGCCCGTTCCCGCCGCTGCACCGGCCTTCGTCGGCAACGCCGCGCTCGACATGGATGACTGGTCGGACTTCTGAAATTCGAAACCTGAAGAAACGGATGGCCTGCCGGTGGGGCTCGTCATCCCGATAACAATGGAGTGAGTGCATGAAGAATATCGTTCTCAAAGCCGCTGCGGTCGCTTCGGTTCTTGCCATGACGGCGGTTCCCGCCCTGGCCGACGACTGGCTCAACACGGTAAAGCGCACCGTCGCTTCCAAGCAGACCTATCCGCGCACGGCGCAGATGCGCGGCGAGGAAGGGACGGCCAAGGTCAAGGTCTACGTCTCGGCATCGGGCAAGGTTGAGCGCACCGAACTGGTAGCGACTTCGGGCTCGAACACGCTCGACCGTGAGGCCGAAGCCGTCTTCGCGCGCATGGGTAACCTCCCCGCGCCGCCGGCCGGCACCAGCTCGGTCGTGCTCCCGCTGACCTGGAAGCTGCTCTGATCCGGTCGACTCGATTTCGAGAAGGCACATCGCCACAAACGAGAAGGACCGGCCTTTCGGCCGGTCCTTTTTCATTGTCCGATGATTGTCGCAGGTCCGATCAGACGAGGCGTGCCTGCTGCAGCGCCGCCGCGATGAATCCCTTGAACAGCGGGTGCGGATCGAACGGCTTGGACTTGAGTTCGGGGTGGAACTGCACGCCCACGAACCACGGGTGGTCCGGACGCTCGACGATTTCCGGCAGCAGACCATCGGGCGACATGCCCGAGAAGATCAGACCGTCGCCTTCCAGCGCCTCGCGGTACGAGCCGTTGACTTCGTAGCGGTGACGGTGGCGTTCGCTGATCGTGGTCGAACCGTAGATCGAGGCCACGTGGCTGTTGGGCGAAAGCTCCGCCTGATAGGCGCCAAGGCGCATGGTACCGCCCAGATCGCCGCCCGCAGCGCGCTTCTCGAGGCCGTCCTTGCCCATCCATTCGGTGATGATGCCCACCACCGGCTCGGTCGTCGGGCCGAACTCGGTCGAGCTCGCCGCGGCAATGCCGGCCGAACGCGCGCCCTCGATGCAGGCCATCTGCATGCCAAGGCAAATCCCGAAGAACGGCACGCCGCGCTCACGCGCGAACCGCACCGAGGCGATCTTGCCCTCGGTACCGCGTTCACCGAAGCCGCCCGGCACGAGAATGCCGTGCATCGGCTCAAGCTCGGCCGCGATCTCGGCATCGTCCTTCTCGAACAGCTCGGCATCGATCCACTTGATGTTGACCTTGACCCGGTTGGCCATCCCGCCATGGACGAGCGCTTCATTGAGCGACTTGTAGGCATCGGGCAGGCCGACGTACTTGCCGACGACACCGATGGTCACTTCGCCTTCGGGATGCTGATAGCGGTCGGTCACTTCATCCCAGCGCGCCATGTCGGGCGCGGGCGAAGTCAGGCCGAAATGGTGCAGGACTTCGGCGTCGAGCCCTTCCTGGTGGTACTGCAGCGGCACCGCGTAGATGTTCGGCGCATCGAGCGCCGGGATGACGGCTTCCCGGCGTACGTTGCAGAACAGCGCAATCTTGCGGCGCTCGCTCTCCGGCAGCTCACGATCGCAGCGGCACAGCAGGATGTCGGGCTGGATGCCAAGGCCGGTGAGTTCGCGCACCGAGTGCTGCGTCGGCTTGGTCTTCAACTCACCGGCTGCAGCGATGTAGGGCACCAGCGTCACGTGCACGAAGCAGGTCTGCTCGCGGCCCATTTCGTTGCGCAGCTGGCGCATGGCCTCGACGAACGGCAGGCCTTCGATGTCGCCGACGGTGCCGCCGATTTCGCACAGGACGAAATCGAGATCGTCGGTATCGGACATCGCGAAGTTCTTGATCGCGTCGGTGACGTGCGGAATGACCTGGACGGTAGCGCCGAGATAGTCGCCGCGGCGCTCCTTGGCGATGATGTCCTGATAGATGCGGCCCGAGGTGATGTTGTCGCTCTGGCGGGCCGAAACGCCGGTGAAGCGTTCGTAGTGGCCAAGGTCGAGGTCGGTCTCGGCCCCGTCGTCGGTCACATAGACCTCACCGTGCTGATACGGGCTCATCGTGCCCGGATCGACGTTCAGATAAGGGTCGAACTTGCGGATGCGGACGCGGAAACCGCGTGCCTGCAGGAGAGCCGCGAGGCTCGCTGCCATGAGCCCCTTGCCGAGCGAGGAAACCACGCCGCCGGTGATAAAAATGTGCCGCGCCATGGGAGTCGGGCCTTAAATTGCATGGAGGCCCATAGGCAAGCGCCCAGAGCCTGAATCCACAGGTCAATACTACATGAAATGCCGCCTGCCACTGCCAGACGGCATTTCGGTTACGGGAAATGCCTCGGAATTACTGCTTGGCAGCACCCGAAAGCGGATCTTCGGCCGGCGTCTGCTGCACCGCGCCATCGCTCTGGGCCGGAGCCGCAGCGGGATTCGCCGCGCCAGCGAGCGGGTCGGCCGGCTGGGCCGGAGCCGTCGGCGCAGCTGCGCCGCGTTCAAGCGAGGTGTCGATATCGCGCCCGGTCGTCACATCGACGGCCAGCGCTGCCAGGATGATGCTGAGAACCACGAAGAGAGCGGCAAGGACCGAAGTCGCGCGGGTCAGGAAATTGGCCGCACCGCGCGCGGACATCAGGCCCGAGGGGCTGCCGCCACCGACACCCAGACCGCCGCCTTCCGACTTCTGCATCAGGATCACACCGACAAGCGCCGCTGCAATGAGCGCCTGGAGGACGGTCAGGAAAAGGAACATCTCAGTCTCAGCCTTCTGGGGAGCATCAAGCCCGCATCACACGTCGCGCAGATAGGCGCAACGCCTTCGCGGCGCAACCCGTCAACGGGTTTTCGCAAGGCCCGGCCATCAACGCCCGGGCCCTGCAGCACTTTTTCGATCAGTCCGCGTCCAGCGAAGCGGCTGCCCCGACGATCGCAAGGAAGCTCTCGGCCGACAGGCTTGCCCCGCCGACGAGCGCGCCGCCCACTTCGGGCACGGCCAGCAATTCGGCGGCATTGTCGGCCTTCACCGAACCGCCGTAAAGGATGCGCACGTCCGCACCGCCCTCGCCGTAAAGCGCGACGAGCTTTGCGCGGATCGCCCTGTGCATCGCTGCAACGTCCTCGACCGAGGGAACCCGGCCGGTTCCGATGGCCCAGACCGGTTCATAGGCAATCGACAGCTTTTCCGGTGCGCCGTCGACGCGCGGGCACGAACCTTCGAGCTGCGCACCGACGACCGCTTCGGCCTCGCCGGCATCGCGCTGGGATTCGGTTTCCCCCACGCACAGGATCACGCTGAGGCCCGCACCGAGCGCGGCATCTGCCTTGGCCTTGACGTCACCGTCGCTTTCGCCGTGGAGCGTGCGGCGCTCCGAGTGGCCGACGATGGTGAAGTCCGCGCCTGCGTCCTTGAGCATCTGCGCCGAGATGTCGCCGGTGAAGGCTCCGCTCTCTTCGGCGTGGCAGTCCTGCCCGCCCACGCCGATAATGACCGCTGCATCGCGCGTGCGATAGATCAGCGTCGCCGGCGGCGCGACCGCGACCTGCACCTTGGGAAAGCGTGCCGCCGCCCGGTCGATCGCGCGCGCCTCGTTGAGCATCGCGCGCGTGCCGTTCATTTTCCAGTTACCGACGATGTAAGGCAGTCCAGCCATTTCCAACCCTTGATTTCATCAAGTGCGAAGCGCCGCCTTCGGTCCAGCCAAAGAATCGCCGCTCCGCTTGCGCCGCGCAGCTAGGACAGGCGGACCACCATTGTCAAAACACATGCAGCCTTCGTTCAGGTAAAACTTTCCTGTGTGTCGCCGAAGCAATCGCATGCGAGTCGGCATTGCAGTAACGCGCAAGCCCCCCTAAAGCCTGCGGCCGTTTCCTGCGAAACCTTCGTTTTCGCTCAAGTCATCGCTGATCGGCACGGATCCATGCTCACTTTCTTCCGTTCAATGCTCAAGTCCAAGGTCGGTGCGGCTATCGCGCTGATCATGCTCGTCGTTATCGCGCTCGCCTTCGCCAGCGGCGATATCGCGGGCCTCAGTTCCTCTGCCGGCCTCGGCGGCGGGACGAAGGTCGCCTCCGTGGGCAAGGAAGGTATCGACGCGCCCCAGCTGACGCAGTCGGCCCGTGCCGCGCTGGAGCGCGTGAAGCGCAATCAGCCCACCGCGACCATGAAACTGATGGTGGCGGAAGGCGGGGTCGAGCAGGTCCTCGACGATCTGATCGACCGCACCGCGCTCTTCGTGTTCGGCAAGAAGCACGGCGTCGTTGCCGGCGATCGCCTGATCGACAGTGAAATCGCGCAGATCCCCGGCTTCATGGGCGTTGACGGCAAGTTCAGCCAGGACACCTTCCGCCAGGCGCTCGCGCAGCAGGGCCTGACCGAGAAGGTCCTGCGCGAAGATATCGCCCAGGGTCTCGTATCGCAGCAGCTGCTGGTTCCGGCCCAGTACGGCGCGGTGATGTCGAAGGATGCCGCCAGGCGCTATGCTTCGCTGCTGGGCGAGAGCCGCACCGGAACGATCGCGGCCTTCCCCTCCGCGGCCTTCGTGCCCGAAAAGGACCCGACCGACATCGAGATCCAGGCCTTCTACAAGGACCACATCAACGAATTCATCCGTCCCGAGCGCCGCGTGATCCGTTACGCGACCTTCGGGGAGGACGCGATCAAGGCTCCTGCCGCGCCGACCGACAAGGAAATCGCCGCGCGCTATGACGCCAACAAGGCGCAGTACGCCGCGCAGGACAAGCGCCGCATCACCCAGCTGATCGTGCCGACCGAGGCCGCCGCCAAGGCGATCGTCGCCGAAGTAAACGGCGGCAAGTCGCTCGAAACCGCCGCCAGGGAAAAGGGTCTGTCGACCGCCAAGCTCGAATTCTTCAGCAAGACCGAACTGGGCGAACAGTTCTCAACGGCCGTCGCCGATGCCGTCTTCGCTGCCGATATCGGCAAGCTCGCCGCGCCGCAGAAGAGCGCGCTGGGCTGGCACGTCATCCGCGTCGAGGAAAAGCAGGAAAAGCCTGCCCGCACCCTTGCCGAAGTGAAGGACGACCTCGCCAAGCAGATCGAGCAGGAAAAGCGCCGCGCGGCCTTCACCGACGAGCTTGCCAGCCTCGAGGACAAGTTCGCCGACGGCGCCAACCTGACCGAAGTCGCCAAGTCGCTCGGCATCGAGGTGCAGATCACCGCGCCGATCACGGCTGACGGCCAGGTCTATCTCAAGCCCGGCGAAAAGGCGCCTGACGTCATCGCCCCGGTGATCAAGACCGCCTTCTCGATGGAGGAAGAGCAGCCGCAGGTCGCCGAAGTCGAACGCGGCAAGACCTTCATGATCTACGACGTCAGCGAGATCGACACGTCCGCCCCGGCTCCGCTCAAGGATATCAAGGACGACGTGAAGGTCGCGTGGTCGATGGACAAGGGCTCGCAGGCCGCCAAGGCCGCCGCGCTCAAGGTCCAGGCCGAGATCAGGAAGGGCACCGCGCTCGAAAAGGCCGTCGCTGCGGTAGGCAAGCGCCTGCCTCCGATCCAGCCCGTCACGATGTCGCGTCCGACGCTGACCGCCGCGATCCAGAGCGGCCGCCAGGTTCCGCCGCCGATCTCGCTCATGTTCCACATGGCCGAGAACACCGTGAAGGTGCAGTCGGCGCCACAGGAACGCGGTTGGTTCGTGGTGGCTCTCAAGAAGATCGACCCGGCGAAGATCGACTCCGACGAACTCCTGGCCAACACCCAGAAGGAACTCGGCCAACAGCTCGGCCAGGCCTATGCCGACGCGCTGGGCAAGGCGATCCGCAAGGACGTGGGCGTGACCAAGAATGCCGCGGCGATCAAGGCCGTGCGCGACGAACTCGCCGGTAACGGCGCGGCCCAGTAAGCGCAGGCAGGACAGGCGATGCAGCGCGAAGCGGACAGAGACGCGGTCAGGCAGGAACTGGAGCAAGGGCGCCCCGCCCTGCTCTGGCGCAAGCTCGTCGCCGATACCGAGACCCCGGTCGCGGCAGCCCTGCGGCTGTTCGAGGACGGTCGCGGCGATTTCCTGCTGGAATCGGTGGAAGGCGGCGAAGTGCGCGGGCGCTACAGCCTGATCGGCCTCGACCCCGACCTCGTGTTCCGTGCCAGCGGCGCCAGCTGCGAGATCAACCGCAAGTGGCAGTCCGACAGGGACGCCTTCGCGCCCCTGCCCGGCGACAGCCTGTCCGAGCTGCGCAGCCTCGTCGAAGCCTGCCGCATCGACGTACCCGGCGAATTGCCCAAGGCGCTTGCCTGCCTCGTCGGCTATTTCGGTTACGAGACCATCGGCCTCGTCGAGAAGCTGCCGCGCGCGCCGCAAAGCAGCCTCGACGTGCCCGACATGCTCTTCGTGCGGCCTTCGCTGATCCTTGTGTTCGACCGACTCGGCGACGAACTGTTCTGCGTTGCGCCGGTCTGGCCCGATGCCGGTTTGCCCGACCGCGTGGTCGAAGCCGCGGCCGAACGCATCGACGAGGCGCTGCGCCGCCTTTCGGTCCCGGCAACGCTCGCCCCGGCGCAGCCCGACCTGGCGATACCCGAGCCCAGGCCGGTCATGGCGGCCGACGACTACAAGGCTATGGTGCTCAAGGCCAAGGAGTACATCCAGGCAGGCGACATCTTCCAGGTGGTGCTGGCCCAGCGCTTCACCTGCGACTTCCCGCTGCCGCCGCTCGCGCTCTACCGCGCGCTGCGCCGGGTAAACCCTTCGCCCTTCCTCTATTTCCTCGACCTGCCCGGCTTCGCGCTCGTCGGATCGAGCCCGGAAATCCTCGTGCGCGTCCGTGACGGCGAAGTCACGATCCGCCCGATTGCCGGCACCCGCCCGCGCGGCAAGACACCGGCCGAGGACAAGGCTAACGAGACGAGCCTGCTCGCCGATCCCAAGGAACGCGCCGAGCACCTCATGCTGCTCGACCTGGGCCGTAACGACGTCGGCCGGGTGGCGGCCGCGGGCACCGTCGAAGTGACCGACAGCTACACGATCGAGCGCTACAGCCACGTCATGCACATCGTTTCGAACGTGGTCGGCCAGCTCGACACCGCCAAGCACGATGCCATCGACGCGGTCTTCGCAGGCTTCCCGGCGGGCACCGTTTCGGGCGCGCCCAAGGTCCATGCCTGCGAGATCATCGCCGAGCTCGAACCCGAGACGCGCGGCGCCTATGCCGGGGGCGTCGGCTATTTCGCGCCCGACGGTTCGGTCGATTCCTGCATCGTCCTGCGCACCGGCCTGCTCAAGGACGGCGTGCTCCACGTCCAGGCGGGTGCAGGCATCGTCGCCGACAGCGACCCGGCCTACGAACAGCGCGAATGCGAAGCCAAGTCCGGCGCCCTTTTCGCCGCCGCGCGCGAAGCGGTCCGCGTCGCAGGAGAGCCGGGCTTCGGGCAGTGACCCGCACGGCGCCTGCCCTGCTGCCGGCGCTGCTGCTCGCCGCCTGTTCCTCGGGCGATGCGAAGCAGGAAGCCGCGGCGCCACCGCCGCCGCCGTGCGAGGCCGCCAGCTTCGAGGGCACCTCGCTCACCCATTGCACCGCAGAGCCGGGCCGCCACGCCATCCACATGGTCATGGGGCCCAAGGGTGGCGAGCCTTACCGCAGCCTCTCCCAGCTCGCCGTCGACCGGCCTGAAATGAGCCACGAAGTCGCCTTCGCGATGAACGGTGGCATGTTCGACGAGAAGGGGCAGCCGATCGGCTACTACGTCGAGGACGGGGAACGCCTGCACACGCTCAACCGCAACGAGGGCTACGGCAACTTCCACCTCCTGCCCAACGGCGTGTTCTACGGCGATACCGATGGCCACTGGGCCGTGCGCACCAGCGAAGACTTTGCGCAGAACGTCGAGCACCGGCCGCAGTTCGGCACCCAGTCGGGGCCAATGCTCGTCATTGCCGGAAAGCTGCATCCGCGGATCGCGCCTGACGGCCAGTCGCTCAAGCTGCGCAATGGCGTGGGGGTCGACCGCGAGGGGCGCGCACACTTCGTCATTTCCGACGAACCGATCTCCTTCGGCAAGCTCGCGCGCTATTTCCGCGACGCGCTGGACTGCCCCAATGCGCTGTTCCTCGACGGCAGCGTCTCTTCCCTGTGGGACCCGCACATGGGCCGCGTCGACGGCGGCCCTCCGCTCGGCCCCTTGATCGTCGTCGAGAAAAGGGCAAAGGGCAAATCATGATCCTCGTCATCGACAACTACGACAGCTTCACCTGGAACCTCGTCCATTACCTGATGGAACTGGGGGCAGAGGTCGAAGTCGTGCGCAACGATGCGCTCTCGGCTGGGCAGGCGATTTCCAGCGGCGCGCAGGGCTTCCTCATCTCGCCGGGGCCATGCACCCCGAACGAGGCGGGCATCAGCCTCGACCTCGTGGGCGCGGCTGCCGATGCCGGAAAGCCGCTGCTCGGCGTGTGCCTGGGCCATCAGTCGATCGGCCAGTACTTCGGCGGCAAGGTCGTGCGCGGCGGGCTGATGCACGGCAAGACCTCGCCGGTCACGCATGACGATACCGGCGTGTTCGCGGGGCTGCCCTCGCCGTTCACCGCCACGCGCTATCATTCGCTCATCGTCGAGGACATTCCGGAGACACTGCTGGTCAACGCCCGCTCGGACGACGGCCACGTCATGGGCTTCCGCCACGCGAGCCTGCCGATCCACGGGGTGCAGTTCCACCCGGAAAGCATCGCGACCGAACACGGTCACGACATGCTGGCGAACTTCCTGCGCCTGTGCGGCATCGAGACCAAGGCCGTCGCATGACGCTGCCCGATCCCAGCCATCCGATCGGGGAAGCCGAGGCGGAAGCTGCCTTCGCCGCGATCCTCGACGGCGAAGTGCCCGAGGGACGGATCGCCGAATTCCTCATCGCGCTCTCCGACCGGGGCGAGAATGCCAGCGAGATCGCCGGCGCTGCCCGCGCCCTGCGCGCGCGCATGATCCCGGTCGAAGCCCCCGTCAATGCCATCGACGTGTGCGGTACCGGCGGTGACGGTCACCACACCCTCAATGTCTCGACCGCCGTCTCGCTGGTCGTCGCGGCCTGCGGCGTGCCGGTCGCCAAGCACGGCAACCGCGCCGCCAGTTCCAAGGCAGGTGCGGCCGACACGCTCGAGGCCCTCGGCCTCAATCTCGACCGCGCCGTGGAAACCGCCGAGGCGACGCTCGCGGACCTCGGCATCTGCTTCCTGTTCGCCGCGCGCCACCATCCGGCGCTGGGTCGCCTGATGCCGCTGCGCAAGTCGCTGGGCCGCCGCACGATCTTCAACCTGATGGGCCCGCTCGCCAATCCGGCGCAGGTCCGCCGCCAGCTGGTCGGCATTGCCCGGCCCGCTTACGTGCCGATCTATGCAGACGCGATCCGTCGCCTGGGCACCGAGCATTCGCTCGTCGTCTCGGGCGACGAGGGCCTCGACGAACTCAGCCTCGCTGGCGGCAACGAGGTCGCCGAAGTGACCGGCAGCGAACTGGCCATGCGCCGTGTCTCGCCCGCGGACGCGGGTCTGCCCGCCGCTCCTGTCGATGCCATTCGCGGCGGCGATCCCGAGTATAACGCCCAGGCGCTGCGTCGCCTGCTCATGGGCGAACCCGGCGCCTATCGCGACGCGGTGCTGTTCAACGCCGCCGGCGCACTTATCGTCGCAGGTGAAGCGAAGACCTGGCAGGAAGGCGTCGAGGAAGCCGCAGAGGCGATCGACAAGGGCCTCGCCAATGCCCTGCTCAATTGCTGGATCGACGCGCTCAAGTAACGCCGCTTCCCGCCCTTACCGAAACGCATCAGGCACAAAAGGCCCGCCATGTCCGACAAGCTTACCGAGATCTGCGATACCAAGCGCGAGGAAGTCGCTGCCCGCAAGGCGCTGGCCTCGCTGTCCGAGCTCGATGCCAAGGCGGCAGGCCAGAGCGCGCCCCGCGGGTTCGAGGCAGCGCTGCGCCGAAAGGCCGGGGACGGGTTCGCCCTCATTGCGGAAATCAAGAAGGCCAGCCCGTCGAAGGGCCTGATCCGTCCGGACTTCCACCCGGCCGACCATGCCCTTGCCTACGAAAAAGGCGGCGCGGCCTGTCTCTCGATCCTGACCGATGCGCCCTATTTCCAGGGCCACGAGGACTATCTTGTCGCGGCCCGTGCCGCGGTTTCGCTGCCGGTCATCCGCAAGGACTTCATGGTCGACCCCTGGCAGGTCGCCGAAGCCCGCGCAATCGGCGCCGACGCCATCCTCATCATCGCCGCCGCGCTGGACGACACGCTGATGGCCGAGATCGAGGCTGCCGCGCTCGAACGCGGCATGGACTGCCTCGTCGAGGTACACGATGAAGCGGAAATGGAGCGCGCGGCCCGGCTCAAGTCGCGCCTGATCGGCGTCAACAACCGCGACCTCAAGCGTTTCGTCACCGACATCGCCACGACCGAGCGGCTTGCCCCGCTTGCTCCGGAAGGCACCCTGCTCGTCAGCGAAAGCGGCATCAACAGCCACGCCGACCTCCTGCGCCTCTCGCAATGCGGCGCGCGCACGTTCCTCGTCGGCGAGAGCCTGATGCGGCAGGACGATGTCGAGGCGGCGACGCGCACCCTGCTCGAAGGGTAAACGCGGAAGCGACGGTTTTCGTGCGGTCCAGACCTGTCCTACATCGGGGAAATCTGCCATCGAGGGGACATGATCGCCAATGCGTCCAGTCCCGAAACCCTGTTTGTCCGGAGATGAAAGGGCGGCTCCGCTTATACTTCCGGACTGTGTAAACCGTGTAAACCTCGTCAGGATTTCAAGGTCTGAGATGAACAAGAGCCTCACCCACATCGATTCGGACGGCACCGCACGCATGGTGGACGTAGGGGCGAAAGCCGAGACCCAGCGGCTCGCCATCGCCTCGGGCCGGATCACGATGTCGGCCGAGGCGCTCGAGGCGATCCGCGCCGGCAATGCGCCCAAGGGCGATGTCCTGGGCACGGCGCGCATTGCCGGGATCATGGCGGGCAAGCGCACCGGGGATCTGATCCCGATGTGCCACCCCCTCGCCATCGATGCGATCAATGTCGATTTCAGCTTCGAAGACAAGGCTGTCAGAGCCACGGCCACCGCCTCGCTCACGGGCAAAACCGGCGTGGAAATGGAAGCCATTACAGCGGTTTCCGTCGCACTTGTGACGATCTACGACATGGCCAAGGCGCTCGACAAGGGCATGGTCATCGGCGACATCCGCCTGATCGAGAAACGCGGCGGCAAGTCCGGCCCCTGGCGCGCGCAGGACCGTCACTGATGGCCGGTCCCGCGCCGATCCCGCTCGAAGACGCACAGGCGCGCCTGCTCTCGCTGGCGCAAGTCCTGCCGGTCGAGCGCGTCGATGTCGAAAGCGCATTGGGCCGGTTTCTTGCCGAACCGCTGCTGGCGCGGCGAACCCAGCCCGCCGCCCATCTCTCGGCCATGGACGGTTACGCCCTCACCAAGGACGACCTCTCCGGGCCGTGGCAGGTGATCGGAGAGAGCGCGGCAGGCCACCCCTTCACCGGCACGCTGCAAAAGGGGGAGGCCGTGCGCATCTCGACAGGTGCGATCATGCCTGCCGACGCAGCCGTGGTTGTCCTGCAGGAGGACCTGAAGCGTGAAGGCGATCGGATCACTCTGACCGGGGATCTGCCTGAACCGCCGCACAGGCACATCCGCCCCTGCGGCATGGACTTCACCGCAGGCCATCAGGTGCTAGCCGAGGGCGTCCGAATCGGCCCAGCCCACATCGCGCTCGCCCTCTCGGCCGGGCATCGCCACATGCCCGTCCGCCGGATGCCTAAAGTCGCGGTGATCGACAGCGGCGACGAACTGGCTGCCGATCCCGAAACCTGCCCCACTCACCAGATCCCGGCCAGCAACGGTGCCATGCTCGTCTCGCTGGTCAGCCCGCTGCCGGTCGACGCCCGCCGGATCGGCCCGGTTCCCGACACGCTCGAGGCGCTGATCGGCGCTTTCGACGAAGCGGCGGATTGCGACGTGATCGTCACAAGCGGCGGTGCATCGGTGGGCGATCACGATCTCGTGCGACCGGCGCTCGAACGCTGGGGGGCCCGGCTCGATTTCTGGCGGGTCGCCATCAAGCCGGGCAAGCCGATCCTCGTTGCCAAGCGCGAACGCAGCGATGGCGGCACCCAGATCGTCATCGGCCTGCCGGGCAATCCGGTATCGAGCATGGTCACGGCCTATCACTTCGTTCTGCCCCTGCTGCGCGCGATGCTCGGCGCCGCCCGTCCGCTGCCCATGCCTATCTCGACCGTTCTGGATGCTCCGCTGAGGGCCATCGGCCACCGCCGCGAATTCCTGCGCGGCTACTGGAACGGCGAAAGCGTGATGCCGATGACGCTTCAGGACAGCGGCGCGCTCAGTTCTCTTGCGGCCAGCAACGTGCTGATCGATCGTCCTGCCCATGCCCCTGCCGCCGCGGCTGGTGAAGCGGTCCGCGTGTTCCTGCTCGAAAATGGCGGTATTGCTTGACGTTCCAGAATCTGTTGCTTAATTGTTCTCTCATTGTTCACAGGCAGAACATCGCTCGGGGACGCAGAGAAAGAGGCAACGCAGATGTTGACGCGCAAGCAGCATGAATTGCTCAAGTTCATTCAGGTCCGGCTGGAAGAAAGCGGCATCTCGCCCAGCTTCGAGGAAATGAAGGAAGCGCTCGACCTCAAGTCGAAATCGGGCGTGCATCGCCTCATTTCCGCACTTGAGGAACGCGGCTTCATCCGTCGCCTGCCCAATCGCGCCCGCGCACTGGAAATCCTGCGCCAGCCCGAAGACGTCACCAGCAAGCCCGCGGCCAAGGCCGCCGTTCCTGCCGGGCAGGATGCGCTTGCCGCGCTCAAGCAGCCCGAACGCACGCCCGAACCGGCGAATGACGTCATCGAAATTCCGCTGCACGGCCGCATTGCCGCCGGCGTTCCGATCGAAGCCCTGGAAGGCCAGTCGATGCTTCCGGTTCCCGCAGCCCTGCTCGGCTCGGGCGAACACTACGCGCTTGAGGTTTCGGGCGATTCGATGGTCGAAGCCGGCATTCTCGACGGCGACTTTGCCCTGATCCGTCGCACCAACACCGCGCGCGACGGTGAAATCGTCGTTGCCCTGGTTCGCGGCGAGGAAGCGACGCTCAAATACCTGCAGCGCGATGGCGCCATGGTCCGCCTCGTTCCCGCCAATGCCGCCTACGAACCGCAGGTCTACGGCCCTGACGAGATCGAGGTTCAGGGCAAGCTCGCCGGGCTGCTGCGCCGCTATCATTGAGCTTTGCCGAGGAGAGGCGCGTCGCTGCTACGACCGCCACTCCTTGAATTGACGGGATCAGGGCGCTCGCGGCGTCCACCAGCCATGATGGCCCTGCCCTTCGGCGACAGTCTCGACCGATTTTTGCCGCAGCCGGATAGCAAGGCCACCGGTTCTCTGCAGCATGTTGCGGTCCGCCTTCAACCAGCGCGGAGAGCAGCTTCGGGGCAGCCAGCGGTCGGCAATGACGATGTCGGCCTTGTCGCAAGCCGCTGCCAACGCCCGCTCTGGGACCTGGTCCCGGCCTCTGGCGATCAGCAGGTCCCAGGAGCGGCCCTGTCTTTCAATGCGAACCGAACAGAATTCGCGATTGCATCGTGCGCCCGGCCATGATGCCAAGGGCGTCAGTTCGCCCTCGACACCGGCAAATTCACGCAGATTGTCGCGGACATAGTCGCTGCCGGTATCGCGCAGGGTCACGAGCCTCTCACCATTATCGACCACAAGCCCGACATGACGGCCATCGCCGGTCACGAGAATATCGGGCGGCTCGAGCAGGATGAGCCAGACTATGCCGAGGCAGGCGGGCACGAGCCCCAGCAGCCGAACCCGCCCACTCCACAGCCCGAGCCACAGACCACCCGAAACGAACAGGAGGAAGCCGCCCGTACCCATCGCCGGCAGAACCGAAACCGCCCCGGGCAGTGCGCTGATCTTGTGCGCCAACCCCAGCAAAAGGTCGATAAACTGCCCCGCCAGCCACCAGAACGGTCCGCCCAGACCCACAAGATCGAACAGTAGCGCCAGGGCAATGCAAGGCATGACAGCGAAAGTCGTGAGCGGGATCGCAAGTACATTGGCAAGCGCGCCGTAAGCACCGGCACGATGAAAATGGTAGAAGCCGATCGGCATCAGGACGATTTCGATCACGAAGCCCGTCACGAACAGCATCACCGCTTGCCGCATGAGCCGCGAAAGCCACGATTCCTCTCGCGGGGCCAGAAACCGGCGCACCGGCCCGCAAGTTGCCAGCGCCACGATGGCAAGAACGGCTGCAAAGCTCATCTGGAAGCTGGGCCCCGTCAGCGATTCGGGCCAAAGCAGCAGGACCGCAAACCCGGCAACTGCCAGCAACCGCAGCGATAGCGCTTCTCGCCCCAGCGCCAGTGCAATGAGGACAAGCATCGCCCCAATGCACGAACGGACCGTCGGCACCTGCGATCCGGTCAGGAGGGTATAGGCAATCCCGGCCAGGGCTCCGCATAGCGCGGCCACCACCGGAAGCCGGAACCGCAAGGCCAGTGCAGGAGAAAGCGCGAGCAACCTCAGGGCGAGGAAATAGGCTGCCCCGATCACTGCACTGACGTGCAGGCCGCTGATAGCCAGCAGATGCGCAAGGCCCGCATCGCGCATCGCCTGCGCGTCCTCCTCGACGATGCCGCCGCGGTCGCCGCTCGCCAATGCCGCGGCGATCCCGCCTTGCGAGCCGCTCAGCCTCTCACGGACGTGCCGGGAAAGCACGCTGCGGGCAGCCTCAAGGGTCTCGCCCTCACCGCCTGACGTAACGATCTCGACTTTGCCGCTCACCTTCCCGCTTGCAGAAAGGCCGGAGAACCAAGCGGCGCGCGCGAAATTATAACCGCCGGGGAACATCGGCGGCGCAGGTGGCATCAACCGCGCCTCAAAGCGAATCACTGCTCCGGGCGACACGGATTCAACGCCAAGGCCGTCGGCAACGTTGAGCCGAACCTTGATGCGACGCCCCAAACCAGGCTCCCGGGTCGCGACGAGCCATCTGACCCGCCGTTCGGCAGGCTGTTCATCCACCCCTAGCACTTTGCCCAGGAAGACGCCTGAAACCGGACGATCGATCGCTTCGTGTCCCACCAGCGCCGATTTCGTCCAGACGGTCAGGCAACCCGCGAAAAACATGAGGAAAACTGCGCAGAGTGCCACTCTCAGGTGAGGAAAACGCGCGCGATCCGGCCAGACCCATGCCGCAAGAGCCGCAATGGCAGCGCAAACGGCGCCAAACGCAGCCCAATGGAGCGGTCCGGGAAGGCCGAACCACGCCGCGATTCCCGCTCCGAATGCGACCACCAGCCAGGGCCCGCGATCGAAGCCGGCACGCGAAAGAAATCGCTCAAGCGCCGCCAAAACCCTCGACAAGTCGCTCTTGCTGTTCCATGGCCGATGCTGCAATGCAGCGCCCCCGGCGAGGCCGTGGCATGCGTTATTTTCATTACTGGCTGTGGCTTGGCTGGCCATGGCGAACATTGGACAGGAAGGGATTTACAATGGCAAGCGGCAGTGCATCGAGCGGATCGAACGGCCAGTCTGCCGTCGTTACGCGCTTTGCCCCCTCGCCCACGGGTTACCTTCACATCGGCGGTGCCCGTACGGCGCTGTTCAACTGGCTCTTCGCCCGCCACCATGGCGGCAAGTACCTGCTGCGCATCGAAGACACCGACCGCGCCCGTTCGACCGAACCGGCCATCGACGCAATCTTCGACGGCCTGACGTGGCTCGGCCTCGAAGGTGACGAAGAACCTGTGTTCCAGTTCGCGCGCTCGCAGCGCCACGCCGAAGTGGCCGCGCAGTTGCTCGAATCCGGTCACGCCTATCGCTGCTATCTCACGACCGAGGAACTCGCCGAACGCCGCCAGAAGGCACAGGAAGAGCGTCGCCCGTTCCGCATCGACAGCGAATGGCGCGATGCCGATCCTTCGAGCTGGCCGAGCGACCGCCCCTATGTCGTACGCATCAAGGCCCCGCGCGACGGCGAGACCGTGATCGACGACCTCGTGCAGGGACAGGTGACTGTCCAGAACGTCGAGATCGACGATTTCGTCATCCTGCGCTCCGACGGCACGCCGACCTACATGCTGGCTGTCGTCGTCGACGACAACGACATGGGCGTCACCCACGTCATCCGCGGCGACGATCACCTCAACAACGCGTTCCGACAGCTCGTCATCGTCAACGCGATGGGCTGGACGGTGCCTACTTACGGCCACGTCCCGCTGATCCACGGCCCGGACGGCGCCAAGCTGTCGAAGCGCCACGGTGCCTTGGGCGTCGATGCCTATCGCGACGACCTGGGCGTGCTGCCCGAAGCGCTGTTCAATTACCTCCTGCGCCTCGGCTGGGGCCATGGCGATGAGGAGATCATCGCCCGCGAGCAGGCAGTCGAATGGTTCGACATTGCCCATGTCGGCAAGTCGCCTGCCCGGTTCGACCTCGCCAAGTTGCAGAATCTCAACGGACATTATCTGCGCGAGGCGGATGACGCCCGCCTCGCGGCACTCGTCCTTCCGCTTGTCGCGGCCAATGGCTTCGCAAACCCAGATCCCGTCCTGCTCGAAAAGGCCATGCCGGTCCTCAAGGTGCGAGCAAAGGACGTCAACGAACTTGCAGAAGGCGCCGCCTTCCTGTTTGCCACCCGTCCTCTCGCGATGAGCGAGAAGGCGCAAGCTCTTCTGACCGACGAGGCGCGGGGGCGCCTGGCTGTCATTCATGAGCGTCTGTCGGGGGAATCCGACTGGACTTTGGAGGCATTGGAAGCCAACCTGAAAGCAATGGCCGAGGAACTCGAATTGGGCCTCGGCAAGCTCGCGCAACCCTTGCGGGCAGCCCTGACGGGTCAGACGACCTCGCCGGGAATTTTCGACGTATTGGTTCTGCTCGGCAGGAACGAAAGCCTCGCGCGCATCGCCGCACAGGCCAACGTCCCGGCCGGGTCACAGGTATAAGGAGTAAGAACTGGTGGGTGATCAGGCTAAACTGTCCGCAGGTGGTGCGGATTACGAATATCCTGTCCTGAAAGGTAGCGTCGGCCCGGATGTCGTCGATATCCGCAAGCTCTACGGCCAGACCGGGCTGTTCACGTTCGACCCGGGCTTCACTTCGACCGCGAGCTGCGAAAGTGCCCTGACCTACATCGACGGCGATGAGGGCGTTTTGCTCCACCGCGGTTATCCGATCGGTCAGCTGGCGGAAAATTCGTCGTTCATGGAAGTCAGCTACCTGCTGCTCAATGGCGAACTGCCGAGCAAGGACGAGCTCGAGAAGTTCGAGTTCACCATCAGCCGTCACACCATGCTGCACGAGCAGCTCGCCACCTTCTATCGCGGCTTCCGCCGTGACGCACACCCGATGGCGATCATGTGCGGCGTCGTCGGCGCGCTTTCGGCATTCTACCACGATTCGACCGACATCTCGGATCCCGAGCACCGCAAGATCAGCTCGCACCGCCTGATCGCGAAGATGCCGACGATCGCTGCGATGGCCTACAAGTACTCGATCGGTCAGCCCTTCCTCTACCCGGACAACAACCTGTCCTACACCGGTAACTTCCTGCGCATGACCTTTGGCGTGCCCGCGGAAGAGTATGAAGTGATCCCGGCCGTCGAAAAGGCCATGGACCGCATCTTCATCCTCCATGCCGACCACGAGCAGAACGCTTCGACCTCGACCGTGCGTCTCGCCGGTTCGTCGGGCGCGAACCCGTTTGCGTGCATCGCGGCCGGCATTGCCTGCCTCTGGGGCCCGGCACACGGCGGCGCGAACGAAGCTGCGCTGAACATGCTCAAGGAAATCGGTACGCCGGACAAGATCCCGCACTACATCGAGCGTGCGAAGGACAAGAACGATCCGTTCCGCCTGATGGGCTTCGGTCACCGCGTCTACAAGAACTACGACCCGCGCGCGACTGTCATGCAGTCCACCGTTAGGGAAGTCTTCGACGCCCTCAAGGTCAACGACCCGCTGTTCGAGACCGCCCTGCGTCTCGAGGAAATCGCCCTCAACGATCCGTACTTCGTCGAGAAGAAGCTCTTCCCGAACGTCGACTTCTACTCGGGCATCATCCTTTCGGCGATCGGCTTCCCGACCACCATGTTCACCGTGCTCTTCGCCCTCGCCCGCACCGTGGGCTGGGTCGCGCAGTGGAACGAAATGATCTCGGATCCCGGCCAGAAGATCGGCCGTCCGCGCCAGCTCTACACCGGCCCGACGCAGCGCGACTACGTGCCGCTGTCGCAGCGCTGATAGCCGGCTAGCCGGACTGGACCGCTCTTCGGGGTCGGTCCTGAGGAGAAACCCCTGCGAAAGCGGGGGTTTTTTCTTGTCCCGGGCCAAACCCCGCGTGACGGAACTTGCCAAGCGGCCTTAATCTGGCCACCTCGATATCCTAAGCCGATAAAGAACAGGGCGAGGTATTTGCATGCTATTTGTCAGGATCGTCGCACTTATCCTGGGACTGCTGGCCATCGCCATGGGCCTGCTCTGGGTCGGTCAGGGAACGGGCGTGGTTATGTGGCCTGCCGAAAGCTTCATGCTGGCCGACCGCACATGGGCCATTCGCGGCGCCATTCTTGCCGCCGTCGGCTGCATCGTCGTGTGGCTGGCGCGCCGCGGCAACGGCAAGTCCTGAACGGGTTCAGGCTTCCCGGTCGGCCGGCACGTCGAGAATGAAGCGCGCGCCCTGTCCCGGTGCGCTCTCGACCGACAGTTCGCCGCCCATCGCCCTGGCCAGACTGCGCGAGATATAAAGGCCAAGCCCCGATCCGCCATCGCCGCTGCGCCCCAGACGCTCGAACTTTTCGAACACGCGGGCCTGCTGCTCTTCCGAGAGCCCGGGTCCCTGATCGGCGACGATGACGCGGGCCATCGATCCAAGCGATTCCAGCCTCAGCCAGATGCGCGACTTTTCCGGTGAATAGCGGATCGCATTGCCGATCAGGTTCAGCAGGATCTGCAGCACTCGGCGGAATTCGGCGACTGCGGGAAGGCTTTCGGCCACTTGCGGCGCATCGATGACGATGCCCTTTTCACGCGCGCGGACATTGAGAATCCCGGCAGCCTGGCGTGCAACTTCCGACAGGTCGATATGATCGGGCGCCGTCGAGAAGTTCTCGGACTCCACGACCTCGAGGTCAGCCAGGTCCTCGAGCAGGTCTAGCAGCAGTTTGCCGGCACTGGCGATTTCACCCGCATAGTCGGCATAAGCGTCGGGGATCGGTCCGGCGAGCCGCGTGCGGATCGTCTCTGCATTGGCGATGATGCGCGAAATCGGTTGACGCAGCACCGGAGAAAGATCCTGTCCGACGAGACTGCGCCGCAAGGCCGGCTCGATCGGGTTCGCGCCCATGACTTCACCTGCCTGCGGTTCGTCAGAGATCAGCAGGAGTTCGAAACCGGATGGATCGAAGCCGGGCCGGATATGCGGGATCAGTGTGATCCGCCAGGGTCGGTCCGAGCCTTCGACGCTGACCCGGGTCCCGTCGAGAAGGCGCCAGTGCAGCGGCTGCTTGTGCGTCACGTTCTCGGGCGGCAGGAAATCGGTCCAGAGCCGACCGATCCCGTCTTCCATCCGCGCAGCCACTTGCGCGAGATCGGGACTGTCCGTCACCGCCGTCAGCAAGCGCTGCGAGCCATCGAGCTGCGCAGTCAGTTCGGCAAGGTGGCGGTCGGTCATCATCCGCCGGCGTTCGGCAAAGCTGATCTCTTCCGAAGGCAGCGGCGAAGATTGCCAGTTGCGCACCACGATGTCGCAGCCCGGCGTGCCTCCGATTTCGTCCTCGCGCGGTTCGACCTCGACCCAGGCGGTAATCGTGTCGCTTCCGTCATTCGCTGAAATCGCGCGGGCAAGACGGAAGCGATAGCGGCGCGCCTTGCGTACGAGTTCCAGCAGTTCGGGCACGGCGATGGTGCCGGGAAGCTCGCCACCGCAACGCAATTGCAGTCCGGCAAGCGGCTCTTCGGCCGTCAACAGCCTGTCCTCGGGATCGCTGACCGCCCGGGCGAGAATGGTTCCGCCTGCCTGCATCAGCCTGCAATGCGCCCTGTCGAGAGGATGACGGATGCCTTGTCCGCGCCAAGCCGGTCAAAACCTTGCGGCAGGGTAATGTCAGGATGCAAGGCAAGAAACTGCTGCTCTACACCGGTGGATGACAAGCCGGCGGTGCGCAGCGCCAGCGCCAGTCGCGCCAGTTGCGCCTCATGGGTCGACAGGACCACTACATCGCGGCTCTGCCGGGAACCGATGGCCAGTGCCGAGAGGAACAGCGCCACGCCCGAATTGGCAACCGAGAGCGAGGCCTCGACTTCGCCGGCCATGGTCAACACAAGCTGGGTTGCGAGCCCGAGCCGGCTCACACCTTCGTTGTATTTCCGGCGCAAGGCCGCTTCGGCAAAAGCCGCGTGCTCGATCATCTCGGGATCGTCACCGATGCGCGCGCTCAAGGTCACGAGCGCTTCATGGAACAGATCCGCCGGCAGTTCGAACAGCGAGAGCCTCATGCGCCGCTGCGACTGGCACCAGCGGGCCTGCGCGGCAAGGAACTTCATCGCAAGATCCTGCATCGCACCTTCGCGGGCCGACACGAAGCTCTGCAAAAGCGGCGATACTACCGGATCGAGCGCGAGGCGCGTTTGCAGACGCTCGGTCAGCTGCCATTCCAGGGCCAGGGCGTGAAGATGCGACAGGAGCGCCTGATTTTGGAGAAAGGCCCGCGTGAGCAGGGAAACCTCGTCGGCCGGATGAACGGCGCGATCGGGCTGACCTGCGCTCTGCGCCAGCGCATCGAGCAAGGCATTGGCAAGATCGGCCAGCATCCCGCGCACGCGCGCAAGGATCTCGTCACTGAAGACGGAGCTGTCCTCCGCGGTGATTAGGTGCCGCAGAATCGGAAGAACACTTCCCGCCATTGCATCGCCGCGAGCAAGCTCGTCGCGAAGCACGGCTTCGACGTTGTCCCGGTCAGCCGAATGAACAGCTTGATCGATCATCGGCTCGTATTACGCCATCCTTGGTTAAAGCCGGGTTAGTCCTTGCGCCGCAGAGGCAGGACCAGCCCCGCAAGTACGAGACCGATCGAAATCACCTCGACCACGATCTGAACATGCCCGAAGAGCGCGGCAAGGGCCAGTATAACGCCAAGCAGAACCCGGTCGCGGAACCAGGATGCGGTAGAGCCGGTGAGATTGTTGGGTATCAGCGCGACCAGCAGGACCAGCATGATCGGCGGAAACGCCCAGGAGATCGGCGATTCCCCGGCGATACGCGGGATAGCGGCAAGGCTGAGCAGACCGATCTCGATATCGACCAGCCAGCCCAGTGCGTCGGCACGCGGGATGATCGGCGTCATCTGCCCCCGGGCCCGACGCTCGGCCTGTCGCAGGAGGCGGCTGCTTTCGACCAGCAGCGCGGCGATGGCACCGAAGATCAGGGCTATCCAGACAAGCCCGAACCAGCCCAGGACGGCTGACAGACCCAGGGCTCCCAAGGCGCCAAGGCTGAGCATGTTCGAGGCGTTGCCGGCCTGCAGCAGCGATGTGCCGAACGTCAGTACGGCAAGGCGAGCCGCCGAAGCCCCGGGGGAAAGCTGGCGTCCGTCGCTGACCTGCTCGGCTAGCCATTCGGCTTCCACCGCGACGGCCTCGCCCTCGTTGCGGACCAGACGCCAGTTGGCGCCGATACGCACACCCGAAGGCACTTCGCGCATGGCAATGCCAGACTGGAGCGCTATCCGGGTCAGGGCCGAAATCATGTCGCAGTCCGGCGGCAGTTCCTGCAGCCGCTCCATCAGTTCACCGGGAACCCGCATGACCCCTGCCGCCGCGCGGTTGAGATCGATGCGTTCGAACCCGGCCGCCAGCGCATTCTCGACCGGCATGACCAGCACCACCGGCGCGCGGCTCTCGAACAGGTGGGTCACGCTGCCCGGATCGACGAAAAGCCCCTCGGTGACCACGAGCACTTCGTCGCTGGCCGTGATGAGCCCGCCAAGCTGGCGCACGTTCGTCGCGATGTAGAATTGCAGTCCGGCATCTTCCGCCGCGTGCTGGAGCGCCAGGAGATCAGGCGAAGTGCCCCGCGCCATGCAGATCACGCGCTGGCAATCGAGCGCAAGGGCCAGACCAAGCTGGTGCTCTGCCACGCTCACACCCGCCACCCGCAGAAATCCACGAGGAAGCGCATGTCCCGCTCCCGCGGGTTCAGTCATGGCAAGCAAAGCGATGCGCAGTTTTCAATCTCCAGCGAAGCGCGCCCATTTAGGCACAGGCTTGGCCGGTGCCAAGCATCGCCGGCCGATCAATCGGCGGAAAACTCCGCGAGAAATGCCTTCAGGCGCCTGACGACCGTCGGTTCACCCGGAGCCGCGTCCAGAGCTTCCTCCGACAGATCGAGCAAAGCACGTGAATGGAAGCTGGCTGCAAGGCCCTTGAGCCGCATGGCCGCAAGGTTCCAGTTGCCATCACAGCGTGCGCGTTCAAGCAGGTCGACCTGGCGCGCCACGCTTTCGACGAAACTGGCACGCAGTTCCTCGAAAAGCACGGCGTCCCCGCCTGCCGCAGCAGCCAATGTCGCTTCGAGGGCGCCTGATTCGTAAGCCATTTCCCCAAGATAATAGGCAATGTATTAAACCGGGGTTTATCGCTGCCCGGCTCGTGGTATTCTATCGAAATGGCTGGAGAAAACAGGATCATTGCCTTCGGCGCCGGAGGCAACGAGGCAAACGCGGACAAGCCAGAGGCTACCGCGCCCGAGGTCACACCCGCAGATGCGGTTGCCGAGCAGCCCCGTCAGGCGGACGAGCACTGGGACGAAGCCTGGGTCGGCGATCACGAAGAAGCGGACGAATCGCGCTCCAACGCGTGGATTGCCCCGCTCCTCGCCGGTCTGGCGACGGCAGGCTGGACGGCGCTGTTCCTTTTCGCCCGCCTTCCCCAATTCCAGCCCGGCGTCGCCCTGGAGGCCGTACCCACACTGGTCAGCGAATGGGCCGTCCCGGTCCTGCTGATCGGACTGTGCTGGCTCCTCGTGCTTCGCCACAGCGCACGAGAAGGAAAGCGCTTCGGCGACGTGGCACAGTCCCTGTCGCGCGAATCCGCACGGCTCGAAGAGCGCCTGACCACCGTCAATCGCGAACTCAGCCTTGCCCGCGAATTCCTTGCCTCGCAGTCGCGCGACCTGGAAAGCCTCGGGCGCATCGCCGCCGAGCGCATCTCGGAGAACGCCGGACGTCTCGAGGAACTGATCCGCGACAACGGGAACCGCGTCGATTCCATCAGCACGGTCAGTCATGCCGCGCTGGAAAACATGGAAAAGCTGCGCAGCCAGCTGCCCGTCATCGCCAGCTCGGCCAAGGACGTCACCAACAACATCGGCAATGCGGGCCGCGCCGCGCATGTCCAGCTTGAGGACATGATCACCGGCTTCAACCGCCTGAACGAATTCGGCACCGCGAGCGAACGCCAGGTCGAAGCCCTGCGCAGCGCCGTCGAGACCACGCTGGGTGAGTTCGCCACACAGTGCGAAAAGCTCGAAGACCTCACCGAGAAGCGCTTCACGGCGCTTACCGAAAAGAGCGAGGAATTCCGCACCGAGCTCGACAAGCACGAGATAGAGGCCCTTGCAGCCGTGCGCACCCGTGCCGCCGCGCTCAGCGAGGAGATCGCCAGCACCCGCAACCAGCTCGACACCCACGAGGCAGAAAGCCTCACCTCGCTGCGTGCACGCCTCAAGGCCCTGCGCGATGAAAGCGACGTCGTCTCGCGCGCCCTGCGCAATGCCGAGACCAAGGCCGTGGAGCGGCTGCAATCGTCGCTGGCCGAACTGCAGACCGAACAGGCGGGTGTCAGCGATGCCATCGCGCAATCCCAGCGCAAGGCGATCGACAGCCTTACCGAACGGCTTGCCGGCATCGAGAACGAGGCCATGCGGCTCGACCAGAAGTTTGCCGAGCGCTCTGCCCGGCTTGCCGGCGAAGCGGCCGAACGTCTCGAACGCCAGCAACAGCAGGAACACGCCGCAATCGCGCGCCTGCGCGAAACACTGGGCGAACTGGACAGCGGCATTGCCGAACGCCTCGAGAACCATCGCATCCAGAGCGAGAACCTGCGCGAAACGGCAGCCGCGATCACCGCACAGCTCTCCGCGTTCGAAACCCGCCTGCGGGCCATTTCGGAAGACAGCGCCCAAGGCGAGGAAGTCCTGAGCGCAAGCCTGACCGCGCTGACCGAAAGGCTGACCTCGGCCCGCGCGACCCTTGCGGCAACGGACAATGACGTCGAGAAACTCACCGACGACAGCATCCGGCTGCTGGAACTGATCCAGGCGAGCGCCAAGCAGGCCCACAATGCCCTGCCCGAAGCCCTCTCGATCACCGAGGACCGCCTAGACCGCGTCAATCAGGGCATCGGCGCCCTGCTCGACAGCCTCAAGCAAGCCGGGGACGGCAGCGAAGGTCTTGCGAACGAAATCGATGGTACCGGCAGGACGCTTCAGGACCTCATGGCTTCGCTTGCCACGGCCCATGCCGACATCAACCGGCAGGGCAGCGACCACGCCGCACTGCTGCGCGACCTGCGCAGCGCTCTCGACGATATCGAGCAGGCAAGCGACAAGGCATCGGACAAGGCCGGAACCGAACTGCGCGCGTCCATCGAAGCTCTCAACGCGACGATTGCCGAGAGCATCGAAGCGATCGAAAGCAAGAGCGCGGCGAAAGTCGCCAGCGTCGCCGAGAAGCTCGGCAAGGAAGGCGCCATGGCGATCGACAAGGCGATGCGCTCACGCGTGGCCGAAGTCTCGGGCCAGCTCGATCAGGCCGTCGCCCATGCTTCGGGCGCTACCCGGGAGGCCGCAATCCAGCTGCGCGACCAGCTCGGCAAGATCGACGAACTGGTCGGCAACCTCGAGAACCGCGTCGCCCACGCCCGCAGCCGCGCCGAAGAACAGGTCGACAACGACTTTTCACGGCGTGTTGCGCTCATCACGGAATCGCTCAACTCGAACTCGATCGACATCGCCAACGCCCTGTCATCCGATGTCTCGGACACGGCCTGGGCCGCATACCTGCGCGGCGACCGCGGTATCTTCACACGCCGCGCGGTGCGCCTGCTCGAAGCCGGGGAAGCCAAGGCGATCCAGCAGATCTTCGAGCGCGACGATTCCTTCCGCGAGCACGTCAGCCGCTACATCCACGACTTCGAGGCGATCCTGCGCCAGATCCTCTCGACCCGCGACGGCAATGCGCTCGGCGTGACCCTGCTCTCATCGGACATGGGCAAACTCTACGTGGCGCTGGCACAGGCCATCGAACGCCTGCGCAACTGACACGTAGGCCAATCGGCAAGGCGAGCTCCCCAATCAGGGAGCAGCCCTGCCGAGACACCATCAGTAGCCGAGATCCTTGACCGGCGGATCGCCGAAGAAGTTGAGGTCCTCGACTTCGATCCAGCCATATACGTAGTTGAGGTAGAACAGCCCCATCAGCACAGCGGCCAGCACCGTTGCGCGCAGCGCGATGCGGCCGGGCCGGAAATTGATCGGCGCGCTGTCGGCATGGCCGGTCTCGACCTTGTGACCGTCGACCTCATCCGGCGTACGCAAGCCGATCGGCATGACGAGGAAAGCGCTGAGGACCCACAGCAGGCTGTAGATCGCGGCTATCGATGTCCATTGCATGGGCGCGCTCCGATCAACTCTCGAGAAGCAGGACCTGGACCTGCGGCCGCTTGCCCGACCAGCGGGTGGCCGCACGCCGCGCGGCAAGGCGCGCCGCCTCTACCCGATCGGCATGGTCCGCCTTTTTCGCCTTGGCGAGCGCATTGGCAACGTCGCCGCGCGCCTCTTCGATGAAGGCCCGATAGTCCTCGTCCAGAGGCAGGCCCATGGCGGCCACCTCGACGTTCCCCTTGCGGTCCGCTGCGACCGAGACGACGCCGTTGAAGGCGATGCGCCGGCGCATCACGATGGCCTCACCGTCAGCCGGCGCGATGATATCGCCGTCGAGCACGAGCCGGCCCGAGCGAACTTCGCCAAACTTGCCCGGCGCCCCCGGCGCCAGTCGCACAAGATCGCCGTTCTTCTGGAACACGGCCTTGGGAATACCGCAGGAAAGGCCGAGTTTCGCCTGCTCACGCATGTGACGGATCTCCCCGTGCACGGGCACGAGGATATCCGGCCTGATCCAGCCATAGAGCGCTTCGAGTTCCGGTCGCCCGGGATGCCCCGAAACGTGGATATGGCTCTGACGGTCGGTGACAATGACGATCCCATCATCGGCAAGGCGGTTCTGGATCTTGCCGATGGCGATTTCGTTGCCCGGGATCTGGCGGCTGGAGAAAAGGACGACATCGCCCTTCTCCAGCTTGATCGGGTGATTGCCTTCGGAAATTCGCGCGAGTGCCGCGCGCGGTTCCCCCTGTCCGCCGGTCGCGACGATCAGCACGTCGCTGCGCGGTAGATCCATCGCCGCTTCCGGATCGACGATCTCGGGCAGATCCTTGAGGTAGCCGCAGGCCTGGCCCGTCTGGATGATGCGGTCGAGCGAGTGTCCCGCCACACACAACTTGCGGTTGGTGCGTCGCGCCACTTCGCCCAGCGTCTGCAGCCGCGCCACATTGGATGCGAAGGTCGTCACCAGAACCCGGCGGCCGTTGTGACGCTTCACTTCCTCAAGCAGGCCGTCGAAGACATCGCCTTCCGAGCCCGAAGCCTTCGGATTGAACACGTTGGTGGAATCGCAGACCAGTGCCAGCACGCCATCGTCGCCGATCCTGGTCAGTTCCTCGGCGGTTGCCGGAGTACCGATCTGCGGCGCATCGTCGAGCTTCCAGTCGCCGGTATGGAAGATCCGGCCGAACGGCGTATCGATCAACAGGGCATTGCCTTCCGCGATCGAGTGCGCGAGCGGAACGTAACGGATACCGAAAGGCCCGATCTCGAAACGCTCAAGGTCTTCCACCACGATCAGTTCGACATCGTCGAGGATACCGGCCTCATCCAGCTTCGCGGCCACGAGCTTTGCCGTGAAGGGCGTGGCGTAGATCGGCACACCCAGTTCCTCGGCGAAATAGGGAACGGCACCGATGTGGTCTTCATGCGCATGGGTCAGGACGATGCCCAGCAGGTTCTCACGCTCGTTCTCGATGAACTCGAGATCGGCGAAGACGAGATCGATTCCCGGGTACTCATTCATGCCGAAGGTCATGCCGAGATCGACCATCAGCCACTTGCCCTGGCAACCGTAGAGATTGACGTTCATGCCAATCTCGCCCGAGCCACCGAGCGCGCAAAACAACAATTCGTTACCGGGAATCACTTAGAAGCTGCCCTTTCGGCAAGTATGGCAAGGCCGTCGAGCGTAAGATCGGCATCCACGGCATCGAAAATCTCAGTCGCCTCGTCGAACAGCACCGCAAGGCCGCCCGTCGCGATGACCTTGGCGGGCCGGCCGATCTCGGCGCGCATCCGCGCGATCAGGCCCTCCATCATGGCAACATAGCCCCAGAAAACGCCGATCAGCATCTGGTCCTCGGTGTTGCGGCCGATGACGCTGGTGGTCTTGGGGATCTCGATGGCAATGCGCGGCAACTTGGCGGTATTCCCAACCAGGGCATCGAGCGAGAGATTGATGCCCGGGGCGATGATGCCGCCCTTGTAGGCGCCCTTGAAGTCGACGATGTCGAAGGTCGTGGCCGTACCGAAATCGACGACGATCAGGTCTCCACCGTGCTTGGCATGGGCCGCGATCGCATTGACTGCACGATCCGCCCCGAGCGAGCGCGGCTCATCGACATCGATGTCGATGGCGTAATCGGCCTTGCCATGTCCGGCGATCAGCGGCTCGACATCGAAGTAATGCCGGCTGAGGATCTCGAGATTGTGGAGCGCGCGCGGAACCACGGTCGAGATGATGATCGTATCGACCTGCTTGCTGTCGATCCCGCGAATGCCGAGCAACTGCATGAGCCAGACGGCATACTCGTCCCCGGTGCGGCGCGGATCGGTGGCAATGCGCCAACGCCCCTTCAACTCGCGTCCGTCGAACAGCGCGAAAACGACATTGGTATTGCCGGCATCAATGGCGAGCAGCATGGGACCTGGTTTTCCTCAATGCGAAGTTGCGGAAAGAAGCACGTCGCCGGCATGGATCGTCCGCAGCGATCCGTCGTTCAGGCTGAGCAGGAGGTTCCCCTCTTGCGTCAGCCCGGCAAACCCACCTTCGATTGCCTCCTCTCCCGGAGGAAGCACCGTGAGCCGGGTTCCCTTGGGATGCGCGGCACTCTGCCAGCGACGCAGCATGGGAGCAAGGCCGGCCGAACGCCAGCGCTCGAGTTCGAGAGCAAAAGCACGCGCCAGCCCGACCGCGAAATCATCGCGGGAAACATCGACGCCATGATCGCAGAGCGCGGCAACGGCACGCCCTTCGACATGCGGTGCAACGCGCAAGTTCACGCCGATGCCGACGATGACTGTGCCGGCGACCATTTCCAGGAGAATGCCCGCGACCTTGCTACCGGACAGCAAGAGATCGTTCGGCCACTTGAGCCACAGGGGCGAAGGATCGGGAAGCAGCGACGCGATGGCTTCATGGACGGAAAGGCCAGCAAGAAGCGCAAGGCTGGCGAACGGCGGATCGCCTTGCCCAGGCCTTACTACCGTCGAACCCATGAAATTGCCGAGCCCGTCATTCCAGGCGCGGCCCAGGCGGCCCTTCCCTGCCGTCTGGCGGTCCGCAACCAGCCACTCGCCTTCCGGGAGGTATTCCCCACCGGACAGGCGAGCAGCCAGATCAGCGTTGGTCGAACCCGTCTGAGTGACGGATCGGATCAAAGCGAGAAGTAAAGCGCTGCAGCGGCGGCGTCTGCGAGACCGCCCAGCCACTTGGTCAGCAGGTAGCCCAGCGGCGAAATGAACACGACCGAGGCGACAAGGATGATCTTGTGCCAAATGTCGTTCTCACCCTTCACCACATCGGCAGGCTCATCGAAATACATGATCTTGACGACCTTGAGGTAGTAGAAGGCGCCAATTACCGATGCTGCGATGCCGATTGCCGCAAGTGCGATCATGTTGGCCTGCACTGCCGACTGGAAGACGACGAACTTGCCCCAGAAGCCGAACAGCGGCGGGATGCCGGCAAGGCTGAACATGATCATCGCCAGGCCGAGCGCCAGCGCCGGGCGCGTGCGCGACAGGCCAGCCAGCATCGGGATGTCCTCGACGAAGTTGCCGTTCTCGTCCTTGAGCATCAGGATCGCGACGAAACCGCCCAGCGACATCGCGACGTAGATCGCAAGGTACACGAGCATCGCCGAGGCGCCCTGCGGCGTTGCGACAGCCAGACCGATCAGCATGAAGCCGACGTTGTTGATCGACGAGTAAGCCATCAGTCGCTTGATGTTCGTCTGGCCGATGGCGCCAAGGGCACCCACGACGATCGAAGCAAGCGAGATGAAGATCACGATCTGCTGCCAGGCCGCGGCCTGATCGCCGAACGCATCGAGCATGACGCGCATGGTCAGGCCAAGCGCAGCCACCTTCGGCGCGGTCGCGAAGAAGGTCGTGACCGGCGTCGGCGCGCCTTCGTAAACGTCGGGAGTCCACATGTGGAACGGCACGGCGCTGATCTTGAAGGCCAACCCTGCGAGCATGAACACGATGCCGAACAGTGCGCCATGCGACAGCCCGGAGGACAGCGCGGAGTTGATGCCCGAGAACGAGGTCGTGCCGGTAAAGCCGTAAGTCAGGCTCATGCCGAACAGGAGGATACCCGAGGCCAGCGAACCCAACACGAAGTACTTGAGGCCCGACTCCGCCGAACGGTCGTCCGTGCGCAGGAACGCGGCGAGAACATAGGCAGCCAGCGAGTTCATCTCGAGACCGATGTACAGCGTCAGCAGGTCACCTGCCGAAACCATGATGCCCATGCCCAGCGCCGCGAAGACGACAAGCACCGGATATTCCGCACGCATCGCGTCCAAGCGATCGAAGAACTTCGGCGCAATCACCAGCGATGCGGCAGCCGAGATGTAAATCAGGATCTTGGCATAGGACGCAAAGGCATCGGCACGGAACTGGCCGAAGAAGGCCGACGTATCCGGCCCCATCGCCCCACCGCAAAGCGCGGGGGCAACGAGGAAGGACGCAGCGGCAAGCGCGGCGACGGCAAGGATCGAGATCAGCCGGCTCGACTTGTCACCGCCCCAGGCGGCAATCAGAAGCAGGACGAGACCTGCAACGCTCAGCGTTTCTTCCGGCGCGATCAGGCGCAGCGACTGTGACCAGTCCATCAGTGTGCCCCCTCATGCGCAGATACTTCTTCGTGCACAGGTTTTTCCTTACCCATGGCGACCTTGGAGTCTCCTTCCGGCTTGGCGGCGGCAAGACGGGCGTCGAGCGCGGCAATGTCGGCGCGCATCGGCGCAATGAAGCTCTCGGGATAGATGCCCATCCACAGCACCGCGATGCCCAGCGGAACCACCATCAACAGCTCACGGACGTCGAGGTCGGCCATGGCCGCGGCATCGGCGTTCTTCTGCTCGCCGAAAGCGACCCGGCGATAGAGGTAGAGCATGTAGGCGGCGCCCAGGATGATGCCGGTGGCGCAGATCAGCGTGGCCCACGTCGACACCTGGTAGATACCCGCGAGGCTCAGGAACTCGCCGACGAAACCGCTGGTGCCCGGAAGGCCGACGGAAGCCATCGTAAAGAGCATGAAGAACAGCGCGTAACGCGGCATGTTGATCGAAAGCCCGCCGTAACGGTCGATTTCGCGGGTGTGCAGGCGATCGTAGATGATGCCAACGCACAGGAACAGTGCACCCGAAACAAGACCGTGGCTGAGCATGATCAGCATCGAACCTTCGAGGCCCTGCACGTTGAAGGCGAACAGGCCGATCGTCACGATCGCCATGTGCGCGACCGACGAATAGGCAATCAGCTTCTTCATGTCGTGCTGCACGAGCGCGATCAGCGAAGTCAGGACGACGGCCGCCATCGACAGGCCCCAGATCAGAGGACCGAAGTAGGCCGAGGCTTCAGGGAACATCGGCAACGAAAAGCGGATGAAACCGTAGCCGCCCATCTTCAGCAGCACGCCTGCCAGGATCACCGAACCGGCGGTCGGTGCCTGAACGTGTGCGTCGGGAAGCCAGGTGTGCACCGGCCACATCGGCATCTTCACCGCGAAGCTGGCGAAGAAGGCGAGCCACAGCCAGGTCTGGACATGCGGATCGAAGTCATAGGCCATCAGCGTCGGGATGTCTGTGGTACCGGCGGTGTTCGCCATCCACAGCATCGCGATCAGCATCAGCACCGAACCGAGCAGCGTGTAGAGGAAGAACTTGTACGAAGCGTAGATACGGTCCGCACCGCCCCACACGCCGATGATCAGGTACATCGGGATGAGGCCGGCCTCAAAGAAGATGTAGAACAGGAACAGGTCCTGCGCCGCGAAAACGCCGATCATGAGCGTTTCCATCAGCAGGAACGCGGCCATGTACTCACCGACGCGCTTGTCGATCGACTTCCAGCTCGCGCCGATACAGATCGGCATGAGGAAGACCGAAAGCATGATCAGCAACAGGGCGATGCCGTCGATACCGAGCGCGTAGGAGAAGCCGGAGAACAGCTCCACCCGTTCGGTGAACTGCCACTGCGCACCACCGATGTCGAAGTTCGCCCAGAGCAAGACGCCCAGTGCAAAATCGAGCAGCGTGGCCGCCAGAGCGAGGTTCCGCGCCGGCTTGGCTTCGAGGAAGAGGCATGCCAGTGCCGCCGCGAGCGGCACAAGCAGCATCAGGCTGAGGATCGGAAAACCACTCATCATCTTATCCCGCGATCACCCAGCTGATGGCGCCGACTAGGCCCAGCAGCATGACTAGTGCGTAACTGTAGAGATAGCCCGACTGGACTTTCTGTGCGTATGTCGACCCCTTGGCGACGACCCAGGCCGCGCCGTTGGGACCGAAGCGGTCGATCAGACCGACGTCGCCCTGCTTCCAGAACACGCGGCCGAGCCAGAACGCCGGAACCACGAACAGGTAGTGGTAGAGCTCGTCGAACATCCACTTGCGGTACACGAAGGTATAAACCGGGCCGAGCTGTTCGGCGACGGCGGCCGGGAACCGGGTGTTGCGGATGTAGCCGTACCAGGCGGTGACCAGACCGATGACCATTACGATGAACGGGCTCCATTTGATGAGCTCGGGGATCGAGTGCATCGCGTGGATCAGGTGCTCGTGGAACACCAGCGCGCCCTTCCAGAATTCGCCGGTACCTTCGCTGACGAACTCGTGCTGGAACACATAACCTGCCGCGACCGCACCGAATGCGAGAATCAGGAGCGGGATCAGCATGACCAGCGGGCTTTCATGCGGATGATAGCCGGCGGTGCCTTCGGGATTGTGGACATGGTTGTCATGGCCGGCTTCCTCGGAAGGATCCTCATGGTGATGGTGCACGGCGTGCTGGATGTGCTCCGAACCGGCCCAGCGAGGCTTGCCGAAGAAAGTCAGGAAAACCAGGCGCCAGGAATAGAAGCTCGTCATCAGGGCGGCGAAAATGCCCATCCAGAAGGCGAAGCTGCCCGAAGCGCTGCCTGCGGCATAGGCGGCCTCGAGGATCGCGTCCTTCGAGTGGAAGCCCGCGAAGCCGACGCCGAACATGCCCACACCGGTGATGGCGAGCGTACCGGCCGTCATCGTCCAGAAGGTGATCGGGATGTGCTTACGCAGGTTACCATAGAAGCGCATGTCCTGCTCATGGTGCATCGCGTGGATGACCGAACCGGCACCGAGGAACAGCAGCGCCTTGAAGAAAGCGTGCGTGAACAGGTGGAACATGGCTGCGCCATAAGCGCCCACGCCGGCGGCAAAGAACATGTAGCCGAGCTGCGAACAGGTCGAATACGCGATAACGCGCTTGATGTCCCACTGGGTGCAGCCGATCGTCGCGGCGAAGAAGCAGGTCGCGCCGCCGATCACGGTGATGAAGGCCATCGCCGTCGGGCTCGTTTCGAACATCGGCGAGAGACGGCAGACCATGAAGACGCCGGCGGTGACCATGGTCGCCGCGTGGATCAGCGCCGAAACCGGGGTCGGGCCTTCCATCGCGTCCGGAAGCCAGGTGTGCAGGCCAAGCTGCGCTGACTTGCCCATCGCGCCGATGAACAGCAGCAGACACAGGACGGTCATGGTATCGAAACGATGGCCGAGGAAACCGATCGTCGAACCGGCCATGCCCGGGGCTGCCTGAAGGATTTCGGGGATCGAGACGGTGCCGAAGACCAGGAACGTGCCGAAGATGCCGAGCATGAAGCCAAGGTCGCCAACGCGGTTGACCACGAAGGCCTTGATCGCGGCAGCGCAGGCCGACGGCTTGCGGAACCAGAAGCCGATCAGCAGGTACGAAGCCAGACCGACGCCTTCCCACCCGAAGAACATCTGCACCAGATTGTCCGCCGTCACCAGCATGAGCATGGCAAAGGTGAACAGCGAGAGGTAGGCGAAGAAGCGCGGCTGATCCGGCTCCTCATCCATGTAACCCCACGAGTAGAGGTGCACGAGAGCCGAAACAGACGTGACCACGACGAGCATGACCGCGGTCAGCGTGTCGACGCGCAGGGCCCAGTCGAAGGCCATCGGGCCCGACTTTACCCAGGTCAGCACCGGAACGACAGTCGCTTCGGCGCTGCCGGTCAGGAAGCTGATGAAGATCGGCCAGGACAGCGCACAGGCAATGAACAGCGCGCCGGTGGTGACCACCTTCGCCGGAACATTGCCGAGCTGCTTGTTGCCAAGCCCGGCGATGATCGCTGCCAGGAGCGGCAGGAAGACGATGAGCAGGATCGACTGCAAGGCCTTATCCCTTCATCCGGTTGACGTCGTCGACGGCGATGCTGCCGCGGCCACGGAAATAGATCACGAGGATAGCAAGCCCCACTGCGGCCTCGCCCGCCGCCACGGTCAGAACGAACATGGCGAAGATCTGACCTGTCAGGTCTCCCAGGAAGGAGCTGAAGGCGACGAGGTTGATGTTCACCGCAAGCAGGATCAGTTCGATCGCCATCAGGATGACAATGATGTTCTTGCGGTTCAGGAAGATGCCGAGAACGCCGAGCACGAAGAGGATCGAGCTCACCACGACATAGTGTTCGATACCGATCACAGCTGGACCCCCTTGCCCACTTCGGGCTTGACGTTGACGGTCGCCTCATCGGGGCGGCGCATGATCTGCTTGGAGATCTTCTGGCCCCGGGTGTCCGAACGCTGGCGATGGGTCAGCACGATGGCGCCGATCATCGCGACAAGCAGGATGATGCCCGCAGCTTCGAACAGGAAGAGGTAGCGGCTGTAGAGGAGACCACCGATGGCCTCGATGTTGCTGGCGCCGGCAGGAGTCGCCGCTGCGCCGTCGGGCGTACCCAGATCCATTGCCCCGGCGCGGTAGGCACCGATGCCCAGGACCATCTCGGCCAGCAGAACGATCGCGACAAGCAGGCCCAGCGGGAAGTTCTTGACGAACCCGGCACGCAGTTCGGCGAAGTCGATGTCGAGCATCATGACGACGAACAGGAAGAGCACCGCGACCGCGCCGACATAGACGATGACGAGCAGCATGGCGATGAACTCGGCCCCGGTCAGCACCATCAGGCCGGCAGCGTTGAAGAACGCCAGGATCAGCCAGAGGACCGAGTGGACCGGGTTGCGGGCAGTGATCGTCGTCACCGCGGACGCGATGGTGATCACGGCGAAGAGGTAGAAGGCAAATACGTGAATCATGACCTCGGCGCGCCCCTAGCGATACGGCGCATCGGCTTCAAGGTTCGCGGCAATAGCCCGCTCCCACTTGTCCCCGTTCGCCAACAGCTTAGCCTTGTCGTAGAGCAGTTCTTCGCGCGTTTCGGTCGCGTATTCGAAGTTCGGCCCCTCGACGATTGCATCGACCGGGCAGGCTTCCTGGCAGAAGCCGCAGTAGATGCACTTCGTCATGTCGATGTCGTAGCGCGTGGTACGGCGCGAACCGTCGGCACGCGGCGCGGCCTCGATCGTGATCGCCTGCGCCGGGCAGATCGCCTCGCACAGCTTGCACGCGATGCAGCGTTCCTCGCCGTTGGGATAACGGCGCAGGGCGTGCTCACCACGAAAGCGGGGCGAAAGCGGGTTCTTCTCGAAGGGGTAGTTGATCGTCGCCTTGGGCTTGAAGAAGTACTTCAAGGTGAGCCAGTGCGCCTTCACGAACTCCCAGAGCGTGAAGCTCTTGATGAGGTGTCCGACGGTCATGCGAAGTGTCCGGTAGCCATGAGGTAGCCGCTGACGATTACGACGAACAGCAGCGATACGGGCAGGAAGACCTTCCAGCCCAGACGCATCAGCTGGTCGTAGCGGTACCGCGGGACGGTCGCCTTCACCCAGCTGAACACGAAGAAGAAGAACAGTACCTTGAGCAGGAACCAGATGAAGCCCGGAACGAGGTACAGGATCGGAATGTCGAGCGGCGGCAGCCAGCCCCCGAAGAACAGCGTCGCGTTGAGCGCGCACATCAGCAGCACATTGGCGTATTCGCCCAGCCAGTAGGCCGCGAAAGCCATCGACGAGTACTCGGTCTGGTAACCGGCGACGAGCTCGGATTCCGCTTCGGTAAGGTCGAAGGGCGCGCGCTGCGTCTCGGCCATGCCCGAAATGAGGAACATCACCCACATCGGGAACAGCAACGGGTTGAACGCGAAGCCGTTGAAGATGCCGAGTACGTGGCCTTCCTGCGCCTTGACGATGTCGTTGAGGTTGAACGTGCCGGCCCAAAGGACAACGCAGATCAGGATAAAGCCGATCGAGACTTCATAGGAGATCATCTGTGCCGAGGCGCGCATCGCCGAGAAGAACGGGTACTTCGAATTCGAAGCCCAGCCCGCCATGATCGTGCCGTATACGCCCAGCGAACTGATCGCGAGAACGTAGAGCAGGCCGACGTTGATATCCGAGAGGATTGCGCCCGAATTGAACGGGATCACCGCCCAGGCCATCAACGCCACCGTGAAGGTCACCACCGGCGCGATGAGGAAGATGCCCTTGTTCGCAGCCGAGGGAATGATGGTTTCCTGCAGGAAGACCTTGAGGCCGTCCGCGAAGGACTGAAGCAGGCCGAACGGGCCGACCACGTTCGGACCGCGGCGCAGCGCCATGGCCGCCCAGATCTTGCGGTCGGCGTAGATGATCATGGCCACGCCGAGCAGCAGCGGCAGCGCGATCAGCAGGATGCCGCAGATCGTCGAGACGAACCAGGCCCAGTCGTGGGACATGCCAAGGGATTGAAAGAAAGCGGTCATTCCGCAGCCTCCGCAATCTCCTCGCCGTGCAGCAGTTCAGCCGAACAGCGCTGCATCGTCGCACTGGCGCGGGCGATGGGGTTGGTCATGTAGAAGTCCTTGACCGGATAGGCGATCACGCCGGTGGCAGAACCGCCACCAGCAGGCAGGTCGCTCCCGTAGTCGGCCAGACCTTCGATGCCAAGGGCCGGAACCTCGGAAATCATCGCTGCGCGCAATTCCTCGAAGCTGTCGAAGCCGACCGACACGTTGAAAGCGTCGGCCAGGGCCCGCAAGATCGACCAGTCCTCGCGCGCATCGCCAGGCGCGAAGACGGCCTTGTCGGCCATCTGCACGCGCCCTTCGGTGTTCACGTAGGTACCGGCCTTTTCGGTGTAGGCCGCTGCCGGCAGGATGACATCGGCCGCATGCGCGCCCTTGTCACCGTGATGGCCGATGTAGACGATCATCGAATCGGCGAACCTGGTGTAGTCCACTTCGTCCGCGCCGAGCGAGATAAGCACCTTCGGCTTGGCTGCCACGATATCAGCGATGCCGCCCTTCTGGGCGTAGCCGAGCATCAGGCCGCCCATGCGGGCTGCCGCCATGTGCAGGACGTTGAAGCCGTTCCACCTGGTGCCGTCTTCGAGATCGCGAACGAGCCTGAACTCGCCGGCCAGCGCCAGGGCCGCTTCGAGGCCACCGCGGCCCAACCCTGCCCCGCCGACGACGATCGCCGGACGCGCCGCGCCCTTGAGCGCTTCACCGACATGCGCCGGAAGCTTGCCGAGAACCGAAAGGTCGTCGCCGAGGAACTCGCCGCCGAACGTGGTTTCCCACTCCGGTCCGACCAGGAACACCTTGGCGCCGGCCTTCACGGCCTTGCGCAGACGCACGTTAACCAGCGGCGCTTCAGAGCGCACGTTGCTACCGACGATCAGGATCGCGTCGGCAGTCTCGATGCCGCCCAGCGTGGAGTTGAAGTTCACCGCAGCAAGACTCGAGGTGTCGTAGTCCATGCCGGTCTGGCGACCTTCGAGCAGGTTCGAGCCAAGGGCACCGACCAACTTCCTGGCCGCGAACATCGTCTCGCAGTCGAGCATGTCGCCGGCAACCGCCGCAATCGAATTGCCCGGGTTGAGCGAAGCGATGGCAGCGAAGGCTTCACCCCAGCTGGCGGGAACCAGCTTGCCGTCGCGACGCAGGAACGGCTTGTCGAGGCGGCGCTTGGTCAGGCCATCGACCTGGTAGCGCGCCTTGTCCGAGATCCATTCCTCGTTGACGTCGTCGTTGATGCGCGGGAGCACACGGAGCACTTCGCGTCCGCGGCTGTCGATGCGGATGTTCGCGCCGATCGCGTCGGAAACGTCGATGCCCAGGGTTTTCTTGAGCTCCCAGGGACGCGCTTCGTAGGCATAGGGGCGCGAGGTCAGCGCGCCGACCGGGCACAGGTCGATCACGTTGGCCGACATCTCGTGCTTGGCAGCATGTTCGAGATAGGTCGTGATCTGCATGTTCTCGCCGCGATAGAGCGCGCCGATCTCGTCCACGCCGGCGATCTCTTCCGAGAAACGCACGCAGCGGGTGCAGTGAATGCAACGCGTCATCGTCGTCTTGATGAGCGGGCCCATGTACTTTTCGGTGACCGCGCGCTTGTTCTCGTCATAGCGCGAGGCGCCGCGGCCATAGGCCACCGACTGGTCCTGCAGATCGCATTCGCCGCCCTGATCGCAGATCGGGCAATCGAGCGGGTGGTTGATGAGGAGGAACTCCATCACCCCTTCCCGCGCCTTCTTGACCATCTCGGAGTCGGTGCGGATTTCCTGGCCTTCAGTGGCCGGAAGCGCGCACGAAGCCTGGGGCTTGGGCGGTCCGGGCTTCACCTCGACGAGGCACATGCGGCAGTTGCCCGCAATCGACAGGCGCTCATGATAGCAGAAGCGCGGGATTTCCTTGCCGGCGAGTTCGCAGGCCTGCAGGACGGTGGCGCCTGCGGGGACCTCGAGTTCTACGCCGTCTACGGTTACCTTGGGCATTACTCAGCAGCCTCCGGCATGTTTTCAGCGATCCGGCGTTCCAGCTCGGGGCGGAAGTGGCGGATCAGGCCCTGGATCGGCCACGCCGCAGCGTCGCCAAGGGCGCAGATGGTGTGACCTTCGACCTGCTTGGTGACCTGGTGCAGCATGTCGATTTCCTCGACGGCAGCGTCACCGGTGCGCAGGCGTTCCATGACACGCCACATCCAGCCCGTACCTTCGCGGCATGGCGTGCACTGACCGCAGGACTCGTGCTTGTAGAAGTACGAGAGACGCGAAATGGCGCGGACGATGTCGGTGGACTTGTCCATCACGATCACGGCGGCGGTGCCGAGACCCGAACCGACGGCCTTGAGGCCATCGAAGTCCATCGGCGCGTCCCAGATCTGGTCGGCCGGAACCAGCGGAACCGAGGATCCGCCGGGGATCACCGCCAGCAGGTTATCCCTGCCGCCGCGGATCCCGCCGCAGTGCTTCTCGATCAGTTCGCTGAAGGGGATGCTCATTTCCTCTTCGACGACGCACGGCTTGTTCACGTGGCCCGAGATCTGGAAGAGCTTGGTGCCCTTGTTGTTCTCGCGGCCGAAGCTGGAGAACCACGAAGCGCCGCGACGCATGATGGTGGGCGCAACGGCGATGGACTCGACGTTGTTGACCGTGGTCGGGCAGCCGTAGAGGCCTGCTCCCGCCGGGAACGGCGGCTTCAGGCGAGGCTGCCCCTTCTTGCCTTCGAGGCTTTCGATCATCGCGGTTTCTTCGCCGCAGATGTAGGCGCCAGCGCCGCGGTGGACGAAGACGTCGAAGTCGTAGCCCGAACCGGCGGCGTTTTTGCCCAGCAGACCCGCCGCATAAGCTTCATCGCGCGCGGCGAAGAGCGTCTCTGCCTCACGGATGTATTCGCCGCGAATGTAGATGTAGGCGGCACGCGCACCCATCGCGAAACCGGCCACCAGCGCGCCTTCCAGCAGCAGGTGCGGATCGTGACGGATGATCTCGCGGTCCTTGCACGAACCCGGTTCGGATTCGTCCGCGTTGATGACCAGGAAGCTCGGCTTGGGATTGCCGTTGTGGTCGAGCGGCGGCTGCTTGGGCATGAAGGACCACTTCATGCCGGTCGGGAAGCCCGCGCCGCCACGGCCGCGCAGCCCCGAAGCCTTGATCTCCTCGATGATGAGATCACGGCCCTTGGCGATGATGTCCTTGGTGTTGTCCCAGGCGCCGCGCGCCTGCGCTTCCTTCAGGTTCCACGGCTGATAGCCGTAGACGTTGGTGAAGATGCGATCCTTGTCAGCGAGCATCAGCGAGCGTCCAAGCTAAAGGTTTCGGCGAGAGCCATGACTTACCACTCCCCCCGGTAATCGTGATTTTCGGTGACCATCTGCTTGAGGGTAGTCGGACCACCCGAAGGCTCGACGGTGTGACGGCCCGGCTCCTGCGTACCGGCCTTGGGCGTCTCACCCTTGGCCAGCGCATCGAGCACGGCATCGAGGCGCTCGGGAGTGAGATCCTCGTAGTTGTCGTCGTTGATCTGGACCATCGGCGCGGAGGCGCAGTTGCCCATGCACTCGACCTCGGTGAACGACCACATGCCGTCGGGCGTGGTGTGGCCCTTCTTCATGCCGCGCTTCTTGCAGGCCGCGATGATGTCGTCCGAACCGCGCAGCATGCACGGCGTGGTGCCGCAGACCTGCACGTGGAACCGACCGATCGGCGCGATGTTGTACATCGTGTAGAAAGTAGCGACTTCGACCACGCGGATGATCGGCATGTCGAGCTGGGCCGCGACATATTCCATCACCGGAATCGGCAACCACCCCTGCGTGTTCTCTTCGGCACCGACCTGGCGCTGGGCGAGGTCGAGCAGCGGCATCACGGCCGAACGCTGACGGCCCGCCGGATAGCGCGCGATGATGTCCTTAGCCTTCTCGGCATTCTCCGCGGTCCACGCGAAGTTGCCCCAACGGGCCCGTAGTTCGGGCGTATCGGGTTCGATGTAGCGGTCAGCCATGCTTACCCCTGCGCTTCAGCCACTGGTCCTGGCCGAAAAGAAACATTTCAAATCCGCCGATGGCGGTTACCAGCATCGCCAGCAAAGGCGACGGGGCGGTACCGAGATAGAGCGCGCCGAAGTAGCAGACGGCGAGCACGAGGCCCGTCACTGCCGCCCAGACGCGGGTCAGTTCAAGCGTGTTGAATTTCACCGGATAAACTCCACCCGCGAGCACTTGTCGCCTTCGAAGCTGTAGACGGCCAGCACGTCGAACGGCTCGACCAGTTCCGAACCGTCGGTTGCCGGGCCGCGGGTGACATGCTCGCGAAGGACGACGTAATTGTCTGTCTCTTCACGCGAGACGATCTCGGCCTTGTTCTGGGGCCACTTGGCGAAAGCCGCCTTGAGGCCCGAACGCGTACCTTCCTTGCCCTCACGAACCACGGCACCGCGATAGTTCGCTTCGCTGGCTTCGTCGGTCATGTAGGTCACATAGAGATCGGCGTCCTGCGCGTTGTAGGCGGCGATCATGGCCTCGGCGATTGCGAGCTTGCTCAACGGTCGCACTCCCCGAACACGACGTCGATGGCGCCAAGGATGGCGGTCGCGTCAGGCAGCATGTGGCCCTTGGACATGAAGTCCATCGCCTGCAGGTGCGAAAAGGCAGTCGGGCGGATCTTGCACCGGTACGGCTTGTTGGAGCCGTCCGAGACGAGATAGACGCCGAATTCGCCCTTCGGGCTCTCGGTGGCGACGTAGACTTCGCCGGCCGGAACGTGGAAGCCCTCGGTGTAGAGCTTGAAGTGATGGATCAGCGATTCCATCGAGCTCTTCATCTCGCCGCGCTTGGGCGGACCGACCTTGCGGTCGGCGGTCATGATCGGGCCTTCGGGCATTTCGGCTAGGCACTGCTTCATGATGCGCGCGGACTGGCGCACTTCCTCGACGCGAACCATGAAACGGTCATAGCAGTCCGAGTTGGTGCCGACCGGGATCTCGAAGTCCATGCGGTCGTAAACGTCGTAGGGCTGGCTCTTGCGGATATCCCAGGGGATGCCCGCCGCGCGGATCATCGGCCCCGAGAAGCCCCAGGCCAGCGCGTCCTCACGGCTCACCAGCGCGATGTCGACATTGCGCTGCTTGAAGATGCGGTTGTCGACGACGAGGCTCATCGCGTCCTCGAACAGCGTCGGCAGACGCGTGTCGAGCCAGTCGGCGATGTCGGTCAGCAGCTTGAGCGGCACGTCCTGGTGGACGCCGCCGGGGCGGAACCAGGCCGAGTGCATGCGCGCGCCCGATGCGCGTTCGAAGAAGTTGAGGCAGTCCTCGCGGATTTCGAACAGCCACAGGTTCGGGGTCATGGCGCCGACGTCCATGACGTGGCTGCCCATGTTGAGCATGTGGTTACAGATGCGGGTCAGCTCGGCGAACAGAACGCGAAGGTACTGGGCGCGCAGCGGAACCTCGAGGTTCAGCAGCTTCTCGATCGCCAGGACGTAGCTGTGCTCCATGCCGAGCGGCGAGCAGTAGTCGAGCCGGTCGAAGTAAGGCAGCGCCTGAAGGTAGGTCTTGTTCTCGATCAGCTTCTCGGTGCCGCGGTGCAGCAGGCCGACGTGCGGGTCAATGCGCTCGATGACTTCGCCGTCGAGCTCCATGACCATGCGCAGAACGCCGTGGGCCGCCGGGTGCTGCGGACCGAAGTTGATCGTGTAGTTGGTGATGATCTCGTCGCCGGTCGTCGGCGACTGCTCGAGCTGCATGCTCATGCCTTGTCCCCTTCCGCCTTTTCATCGCCAGGCAGCACGTATTCCGCGCCTTCCCAGGGGCTCATGAAGTCGAACGAGCGGAAATCCTGGGCCAGCTTGACAGGTTCGTAGACAACGCGCTTGTCCTCTTCCGAGTAGCGCAGTTCCTGATAGCCGGTAAGCGGGAAGTCCTTGCGGAACGGATGCCCCTCGAAGCCGTAGTCGGTGAGGATGCGGCGCAGGTCCGGATTGCCGGCGAAGATCACGCCGTACATGTCGAACACCTCGCGCTCGAGCCAGCCCGCATTGGGCCAGATCGTCGTCACGGTCGGAACGGGCGTGTTCTCGGCGGCGTTGACCTTCACCATCAGGCGATGGTTCTTCGTTACCGAAAGCAGCATGTAGACGACTTCGAAACGCTCGGCGCGCGACGGGTAGTCGACGCCGGCCATTTCCATGAGCTGCTGATACTCATGATTGTCACGCAGCAGGCGCAGCGCGTTCTCGATCTGGTCGCGGGCCACGGTGAGGACGACTTCGCCGTGCTCTTCCCTGGCAGAGACCAACATCGATCCGAGCGCGGCCGAGAGCGCGTCGATGACGCCTTCGTTGGACGCAAACTTGGGGGCGGAATGCAGTACGGGCATGGGTGCCATTACCTCTCGAGCGTACCGGCGCGGCGGATCTTGCGCTGCAGCTGCATGACGCCATACAGCAGCGCCTCTGCGGTCGGCGGGCAGCCGGGGACATAGATGTCCACGGGCACGATGCGGTCGCAGCCGCGCACGACGCTATAGCTGTAGTGGTAGTAGCCACCGCCATTGGCGCACGAGCCCATCGAGATGACGTACTTGGGGTCCGACATCTGGTCATAGACCTTGCGCAGCGCCGGGGCCATCTTGTTGCACAGGGTGCCGGCCACGATCATCACGTCCGACTGACGCGGGGAAGCGCGCGGCGCGGCGCCGAAGCGCTCCATGTCGTAACGGGGCATGTTCACGTGGATCATCTCGACCGCGCAGCAGGCGAGGCCGAAAGTCATCCACCACAGCGAGCCGGTACGGGCCCACTGGAACAGTTCTTCCGTCGAGGTGACGAGGAAGCCCTTGTCGGATACTTCCTGGTTGAGGTCTTTGAAAAACGCCTGGTCGGGCGGCGTAACTGCGCCACCCTGACCGAGGGGCTGTCCGGTGCTGTCCACGAGAGTGCTCATTCCCAGTCCAGAGCTCCCTTCTTCCATGCATAGGCGAGGCCGATGGCCAGTTCGCCGAGGAACACCATCATCGTCAGCCAACCGGCCCAGCCCGTGACGTCGAGCGACACGGCCCAGGGAAACAGGAACGCTGCTTCAAGGTCGAAGATGATGAAGAGAATCGCCACCAGGTAGAAGCGCACGTCGAACTGGCTGCGCGGGTCTTCGAACGCGGGGAAACCGCATTCATACTCGCTGAGCTTGTCCGAGTTCGGATTGTGCGTCCCGGTCAGACGGGCAACCGCCATGGGCAGGAACACGATAATCCCGGAGAGCGCCAACGCGATCACCAGGAAAATCAGAATCGGCAAATATTGCGACAGATCAGTCAATGGTCATGGCCTCGTACCGGTGAGGGCTGCCGGAGCTTGCCTGAGCGGCGTCCGGTCGTTGCGCGCGCTCTTAGGCCAGCCCTCCGGCCATCGCAAGGGAGGCAATTCGATAATTCCGGCCTTCTTCATCGCGATGCAGCAAGTTTAATGCCTCGCCATGGCCCCATCGCGCGCGCCGTCAGGCAGAGACAGACGACGCTATCCGCCCCCGGATCACCGGCAAAGGCCCTGAATTGCGCGGGATTGTCGGACCCCCTTGGCGCGCCCGATCAGACTGCGGCCCATCCGAACCGCGCTCTCCTGATGTGTTACAGTCCGGAAATCACCGGGAAACGAAGCATGGACGCCAGAACCTTTGGCACCCGGCAATCGCGGCGGCACCCCCCAGCGCCAGCGACTCGGCCAGGCACGGGGCGACTCCATGGAGTCCGGCGAGGACAATTTTCCGTCACGGGATTATCATCGTTTCCCGCCATACGCGTCAGGCACAATGCCCATGCGGCGAGCGGTTGTTCTTTTGGACAGTCCGATTGCTTTTGGTGCAATGCAGCATTAAATCACTGTCAACTGTTCTTCCATGCAGAAAGGCAAAGCCATGGCTCAGATCTCGGCTAACGACCCCATCGTCATCCTCTCCTATGCACGCACGCCCATGGGCGGCCTGCAGGGCGTGTTCGCTGACGTCACGGCCACCGATCTTGGCGCCACCGCTGTCAAGGCCGCCGTGGAGCGTTCGGGCGTTGCCGGCGAGGAGATCGAGCGCATCTACATGGGCTGCGTCCTTCCCGCCGGGCTCGGGCAGGCCCCTGCCCGCCAGGCCGCGCTCAAGGCCGGCCTGCCCAAGTCGGTCGAGGCCACGACCGTCAACAAGGTATGCGGTTCGGGCATGCAGACGGTAATCATGGGCGCAGAGGCCCTTGCCTCCGGATCGCTCGACCTGATCATTGCCGGCGGCATGGAGTCGATGACCAATGCCCCCTACCTGTCCAAGAAGCATCGCTCGGGCGCGCGTGCCGGCCATGACACGCTCTACGACCACATGTTCCTCGACGGCCTTGAGGATGCCTATGAAGGCGGATCGATGGGCTCCTTCGCGCAAGTGACCGCCGACGAGTATCAACTGACCCGCGAGAACCAGGACGACTTCTCCATCGAGTCGCTGCGCCGCGCGCAGGAAGCGATCACCAATGGCGCGTTCAAGGACGAAGTCGTTCCCGTCACCGTCAAGACCCGCAAGGGCGAAGTCGTCGTCGACACCGACGAGCAGCCGCCCAAGGGCAACCCGGACAAGATCCGCACCCTGCGCGCGGCCTTCGCCAAGGACGGCACGATCACCGCCGCCAGCTCCAGCTCGATTTCCGATGGCGCCGCTGCCGTCGTCATGAGCCGCGCCAGCGTCGCTGCTGCCAAGGGCCTAAAGCCGGTAGCCACCGTCGTTGGCGTAGCCGCCCACGCGCAGGAGCCTGCAAAGTTCACAACCGCTCCGGTCGGCGCGATCACCAAGCTTCTCGACAAGGTGGGCTGGCAGCTTTCCGACGTCGACCTGTTCGAAGTAAACGAAGCCTTTGCCTGTGTCGCGATGTTCGCGATGCATGACCTCGGCATCCCGCACGACAAGATCAACATTCATGGCGGGGCGACCGCGCTCGGCCATCCGATCGGCGCCTCTGGAACCCGCATCATCGTGACGCTGATCAACGCGCTCAAGGACAAGGGCCTCAAGCGCGGCGTCGCCAGCCTCTGCATCGGCGGCGGCGAAGCGACAGCGGTTGCCGTCGAACTGGCCTGATCGCCGCCTGCCGGGTACTTGATTTGAAGGAAGGGCCCTGCCGGTAGCGGTGGGGCCCTTTTTCATTGAACGGTCAGGGCTCGCCGGTTCCCCATAGACGCTCGCCCGGCACGAAGCCCCTGTGCCCTTCGACATCGAAAGCACACCAGCCCGACTCGCAATTGCCGAGCAGGCCGACGACGCCCGGCTCAACGCGCCACAGGATCGGCGAACCGGGCTTGCCCTCTGCATGCATCTCGATCAGGCCCTCGCCCACCACGATGGCGGACCGCTGTCGCGAAAGGAGCAGATCGCGCATCCAGCCCTTGTCTCCATCGGGATCCTCGATCAGCCGCCAGGGCCCTTCGCGGCGCACGATCTTTACCGGCAAATGCGGGCGCTTGTAGACCCACGCGATCCTGTAGGATTCTCCGGGACCTACCCGCATGTTGGCAAGGTCGGTATCGATGGAGGCCCAGTAGGGCACCTTGTCGTCATCGCCCGCATAGGCAGGCACGGCCATGCTGCACAGGGCAGCCAGAGGGATCAGGAACTTCCAGCGGATCATGCCGCCTACTTACGCCTGCCAGACAATTCCCTTCAAGGTTTCTTGACCCGGACCCTGTGGAAGGCATAGCTGGATACCGACATGACTTTGGTAACCGACTCCGCTTCCGCCCGCGTTTTCGACGGCCCTCCCCGCGTGATTGTCACGCGGCGGCTGCTTCCCGGTGTCGAGGAGCGCATGGCGCAACTCTTCGACGTGACGCTTAACCGCGAAGACACGCCGCTGTCGCGCGATCAGCTGGCCTCTGCCATGCGCGAGTGCGACGTCCTGGTCCCGGCCGTCACCGACAGGATCGACGCCGAACTCATCGAACAGGCCGGAGACCGCCTTGGCCTTATTGCCAACTTCGGTGCAGGAACCGAGCACATCGATCTTGCCGCGGCGCGCGCGAACAAGATCATCGTGACGAACACCCCCGGTGTCTTCACCGACGATACTGCCGACCTAACGCTTGCGCTGATCATTCTCGTCTCGCGCAAGTTCAGTGAGGGTGCCCGCGTCTTGCGTGAAGGCCGTTGGCAAGGTTGGGGACCTTCGGCCATGCTCGGCCACAGCCTTGGCGGAAAGCGCCTCGGCATCGTTGGCATGGGCCGCATCGGCCAGGCTGTCGCCCACCGCGCCCGCGCCTTCGGCATGGAGATCTACTACCACAACCGCCATCGCCTTCCCTCCGCGCTCGAGAACATGCTCTCGGCGCGCTACGAAGCCGATCTCGACAAGCTGGTGGCAGAATCGGACATTCTCACCCTGCACTGCCCGGCCGCGCCGGGAACCGCGGCATTGCTGGATCGCCGTCGGTTGTCGCTGATGAAACCAGGCGCCTGTGTGGTGAACACCGCGCGCGGCCAGATCATCGATGAGCAAGCACTGATCGAGGCGCTGACCGAGGGCCGCATCGGCGGAGCGGGCCTCGACGTCTTCGCCAACGAGCCGAACGTCAATCCGCAACTGCTCTCGGCCCCCGGCGTCGTGGCCCTTCCCCACCTCGGCAGCGCGACGGAGGAAGGACGCGGCGCGGCCGGTGAACGGATCATCGCCAATATCCAGTTCTGGGTCGACGGTCACCGTCCGCCCGATCAGGTGCTTCCCGAGCTTTCCTGAAACTCGCGCTTTCCCGCCACGATCATTGCGCCGTTCATGCCATGGATATGGCAGAACGTGCTGCAAATGCTTGTCTCATGACGAATGAGTGCTCTAAGGCGCGCGGCAGGAGGAGCACAGCGACCTCGCGAAGCGTGGCCTGAAGGGGAATTCACAAATGAAAAAGCAGTGCTTGCTGCCGCTTGCCGGCATGCTCGCAGTCCTGCCGGGCGTTGCCCTGGCACAAGACGGCCGAATCGATGTGAGCAACAGTGGTGACACGGCTTGGCTGCTGGTCTCCTCAGCGCTCGTCCTGATGATGGCCGCACCCGGCCTGTCGCTGTTCTACGGCGGCCTCGTGCGCGCCAAGAACTTCCTGTCGGTGCTGGTCCAGTGCGGTGCGATCGCCGCCATCGCCTCGGTCCTGTGGATCTTGGTCGGCTACACTCTCGCCTTCGGCAACGTCAGCAACGGCTGGCTTGGCGGCGGCAATGCCTGGATGCTCAGCAATCTGGGCAATGTACGCGCCGGAACCGATGTTCCCGAAAGCGCCTACGCCCTGTTCCAGATGACATTTGCAGCGATCACCCCTGCGCTCATGGCCGGTGCCTGGGTGGACCGTGCCCGCTTCGCCTGGGTCATCGCCTTCTGTGCCCTGTGGAGCCTGGTGGTCTATGCCCCGGTAGCGCACTGGATCTGGGGCGGCGGCTGGCTCGCGACGGGCCTTGGCACACTCGACTGGGCGGGTGGCATCGTCATTCACACGACCGCGGGCGTATCGGCGCTTGTAATCGCGATCATGCTGGGCCGCCGCAGCGGCTTTCCCAACACCCTGATGCTGCCGCACAGCCCGTCGCTGACGATGGCCGGTGCGGCGCTGCTCTGGGTCGGATGGTTCGGCTTCAACGGTGGTTCGGCCATTGCCGCCAATGATGACGCGGCCGCCGCGATCATCGCCACCCATGCCGCAGCAGCGACGGCTGCCCTCGTCTGGCTGCTGGTCGAGCGCTTCACCGTAGGCAAGCCAACTAGCGTCGGCTTCGCAACCGGTGCCATCGCCGGCCTCGCCACCGTGACGCCCGCGGCAGGGTTCATCTCGCCTGGCGCCGCCATCCTGTTCGGCGCAGCAGGTGCGGTGGTCTGCTACTACGCGATCCAACTGGTGAAGCAGAAGCTCGCCATCGACGACTCGCTCGACGTCTTCGCCGTCCACGGCGTGGGCGGCATGCTCGGCTCGCTGCTCCTCGGCGTATTCATGTCGCAGAGCCTTGGCGGTGTCGGCTACGCCGAAGGCATGACCATGGCCAGCCAGACCTTCGCGCAGTTCATCGGTGTAGGCGTGACGATCCTCTGGTCGGTGATCGCCAGCGTCATTCTTGCGGTCATGGCTTCGGTTGTGTTCCCGATGCGCGTCAGCGAAGATGCCGAGCGCGAAGGCCTCGACATCACCAGCCACGGCGAGCGGGCCTGGGAATTCGACTGAGTTCAGAGAAAGGTCAGGATGGCAGCCGGAGATAACAGGCCCTTGCGCCGCCTCGCCATGGAGGCCTGCACACGCAGCCTCGATTTCTCCGGCCGCTCCTCCCGCCGGGAACTGGCGGCATTCCTGATCTGGGCGATGGGCCTCGACCTCGCCCTCAACCTTGCTGCAAGGATAGTGCTGGACGGCGATGCCGAAAGCTGGGCGCGCCTCGCCTTCGATACCCTACTGTTCCTGCCGATCTTCGCCCTGCTCGTCCGGCGTCTGCAAGAATTCGGGCGCAGCGGCTGGTGGATGCTGTTCATCCTCATCGCGATGGCCCGCACCTTCGTGCTGAGAGCCCTTGGCATTGCCGGCTATCCCAATGTTCGCGACGGGATCGAGAGCTGGACCGACCCGATCAACTGGGTGCTCGTACCCGGTTTCCTGATCGTTGCCGTCGCAGCCCTGTTCATGCCCGGAACCCGCTCAGCCAACTGCCAGAACGGAGCGCAGGAGACCCACCGTTTCTAAAACAAAAACGACCGGCGAGGATTGCTCCCAGCCGGTCGTCTGAATTCGGCTAGTGTCTTTGTCGATCAGTCGCCGGTCAGAATCCGGTCCACCAGTTGCTTGACCGTCGGCGTAAATCCGTTCGAGTAGAACGGATCCTGCTTGAACTTGTAGGCGGCATGGCCCGCAAACATCAGGTTCTCTTCGACCGGGCCGCCGTGGGCGATATCCTGCAAGGTCTTCTGGATGCAGAAGCTGCGCGGATCCGCGAGGCGACCGGTAGTGTAGTCGTCGTGGTCCTTCCACGAAGAGAACCCGCAGTGCGACAGGCAGCCCATGCAGTCCGCCTGATCCTGACGGATCTCGTCGCGTTCCTGCGGATTGACGAAGATGATCGTGTCGTCCGGGGTGCGCAGGCCATCGGTGAAGCCCTGGGCCGACCATGCACGGGCCCGCTCCAGGTCCTTGGGGGCTACCCAGAAGTTCTTGCCTTTCACACCGACGTCGAGGCGCACGGTATGCTCGCCGGCTTCGACCTTGGAGTAGGGAATCTGGCGTTCCGAACGCGCTTCAAGATTGCGCAGGAAAGGATTGCGGACGGCCGAGGAATAGAAACCCGTCGGCGAGAAGCGGTGGAGCAGCACATCGCCCGGTTCCAGTTCGCGCAGGGCGTCCTTCCATGCCTGCGGGATCGGGCTTTCATGCGTGAGCAGCGGACGGGTGCCGAACTGGAAGGCGATGGTGCCGAGTTCGGGATTGTCGATCCACTCATTCCAGTCGCGCAAGTACCAAACGCCGCCGGCCATCACGATCGGAACGGAATCGGAAATGCCTTCCTTGCGCATCGTATCGCGCAGCGCCTTGACGCGCGGATAGGGATCTTCCGGCTTGAGCGGGTCTTCCGCATTCGACAGGCCGTTGTGACCGCCGGCGAGCCAGGGGTCTTCATAGACCACCGCCGCCATCAGTTCGGATACCTTGTGATAGGCACGCTTCCACAGCGCGCGGAAGGCGCGGGCGGAACTGACGATCGGCAGGTAGCTGACGTTGAAACGCGCTGCGATCTCGGACAGGCGGTAGGGCATGCCCGCGCCGCAGGTCACGCCGGTAACCATGCCGCGGGTCTTTTCCAGCACGCCTTCGAGAACCTGCTGGGCGCCGCCCATTTCCCACAGGACGTTGATGTTGATCGCGCCCTTGCCGCTGGCGATGTCATAGGCCCGCCGCACCTGCTCAACCGCGCCGTCGATGGCGTAGCGGATCAGTTCTTCGTGGCGTTCCTTGCGCGTAAGGGCATGGTAGATCTGCGGAACGATCTTGCCTTCCGCATCGTAGGAATCGGCATTCACCGCACTGACGGTGCCGATTCCCCCAGCTGCGGCCCATGCGCCGGAGCTGGTGTGGTTCGTGGCTGAAACGCCCTTGCCGCCCTCGATGAGCGGCCAGACTTCACGTCCGCCATAAACAATCGGCTTGAGACCCTTGAAACTCATAAACTCTCTGTCTTTCCCCCTGGCGTAACGCTCAGTCCTTTGACGCCGTCTTATCGCCAGACAATCGGCAAGGTACGATATCTGCAGGCTCAGGCCGTGCACTACCAGCCTCGAACTGCGCATAATAACCCTGCAGTTCCGGCTTACGAACAAATTCGGTCAAACGAAAGCCCAGCGACGCGAATTCACAGAAAAGCAACTCCGGCGGAATTCCGTGCTCGTCCGTCGGACGGTCGACGTCGACCACGATCACCTTGCCTCCCTTGCGCAGGGCAGGCTGCAGGCGCCACAGGAAGGCATAAGGCTCGGTGACCTCGTGATACATGTGGACGAGCATGATGCGATCGAAGCTGTCAGGCGGCAGGCGCGGATCGTCCTCGGTCCCCAGGACTATGGAGACGTTCTCCAGACGCTCGCGCAATACGCGCTGGCCCAGCTGCTCATTGGCATCGCGGTCGATGTCCTCGGCGAGAACCCTCCCCTTCTTGCCGACTCGCTGAGCGAGCCGAACCGTGTAGTACCCCTCGCCCGCGCCGATATCGGCCACGCTCATCCCCTCGCGGATGTCGGCGAGGTTCATCACGACATTCGCTTCGTTGACGCTGTCGCGCTCCACTTCCGAGGAAACGGAGTTTGCGCCGAGCCGCGAAACCGGGCGGTCGGCGACCGGAAACTCGCGCGAAGTCTCGGGCCGGCCGTCATCGGCAGGCTTCTGCTGGCAGGCAGCGAGAGCCAGCGCGAGAACCACGCAGGAAAGACGGCGAGACAAAAACATGCCGCCCCTTAGCGACTTGCCAAAGACTTGGCAAAACCTGTCATGTGGCCCATCGCCCGGGTCAGTCGATATCCTCGACTTCGGCCTTTTCGCCCGTCACACGCTGCGACAGGGCGGCAGCCATGAACGCGTCGAGCTCTCCGTCAAGGACGTCGCCCGGCGAAGTCGAAACGACGCCGGTGCGCAGGTCCTTCACCTGCTGGTAGGGCTGCAGCACGTAGGAACGGATCTGGTGACCCCAGCCGATATCGCTCTTCGAAGCGTGCTCGGCGCTGGCTGCTTCCTCGCGCTTGCGCATTTCTTCCTCGAACAGGCGCGCCTTGAGCATGCCCATCGCGATTTCGCGGTTCTTGTGCTGCGAACGGTCGATCTGGCTGGCGACAACGATTCCGGACGGCTGGTGGGTAATGCGCACCGCCGAGTCCGTGGTGTTGACGTGCTGACCGCCCGCACCCGATGCGCGATAGGTGTCGATCTTCAGGTCGGCCGGGTTCACCTCGACCTCGAAGCTGTCATCGATCACCGGATAGACCCAGACCGACGAAAAGCTGGTATGGCGGCGTGCCGAGCTGTCATACGGGCTGATGCGCACAAGACGGTGGACGCCGCTTTCGGTCTTGGCATAGCCGTAGGCGTTCTCGCCCTTGATCAGCAGGGTGCAGCTTTTGATGCCTGCGGCTTCACCGGCGTGGTAGTCGACCAGCTCGACCTTGTAGCCCTTGCGCTCGGCCCAGCGCGTGTACATGCGCTGCAGCATTTCGGCCCAGTCCTGGCTTTCGGTACCGCCGGCACCGGCATGGACTTCGAGGTAGGTGTCGTTGCCGTCGGCCTCGCCGGCCAGCAGCGCCTGCACCTTGTCGGCATCGGCACGTTCGGCAAGCTGGGCGAGCGTGGCCAGCCCTTCGTTGACCGTGTCCTCGTCGCCTTCCATCTCGCCCAGCTCGATGAACTCGACGGCGTCGGCCATCTCGCGGCTGATCTCGTTAACCGTGCCGATCGAAGCTTCCAGCCGGCGACGCTCTTTCATGACCGCCTCGGCTTCCTTGGGCTTGTCCCACAAGGTGGGATCCTCGACGCGGGCGTTCAGCTCGTCGAAGCGGCGCAGCGCGCGATCCCAGTCCAGGAACTTGCGCACAAGCGCGAGCGCCTTTTCGATACGGTCAATGTGGGCCTGCCCTTCGGCACGCATGGCACGAAACTCCAATGAAACTGCGGCGCACCGCTTAGCGAAGTGCAGCCGATTGTAAAGCGGCGCGGCAATCGACCCGAGATGAGCCGGCGACAGGCCGGCGCTACTACCCGCAGATATCGGGATTGTTCAAGGCCCCGCAAGAGGGCGCAAGGCCGCTAGCGTCAGGGGCGCTTCTTTGCCAGCACCTTCACGGCCGCCAGGGTCATCTTCACGTGATCGCGATAGTCGAGATCGGAATGGATGAAGACGACCTTGCCGCTCCGGTCGATGACGTAGCTCACCCGGTCGGCCATACCCTGCGGCTTGCCGTCCCGCGCCAGGGCGACATCGTATTCCTTGATGATCTTCGGCGTGGCGACGGCGACAGCGAACTTGTCACGGCAGGCCTCGGTCGAGAACTTCTTGAGAGTGGGCAGGTCGTCGGCCGACATGCCGATGACGGTCGCGCCCAGTTCGGCGAACTCCGGCGTCGCTTCGGCGAAGGCATGGGCTTCCAGGGTGCAACCTTGGGTGAACGCCTTTGGATAGAAGTAAAGCACGACCGGCCCGCGTTTGAGCGCTTGCTTGAGATCGAAATCGACCTCCTTGCCGGCCTTGGCACCCTTGGTGCTGAACTCGGGCGCGGTCGCACCCATCGGCAGGGCGGCCTGCGTTACCGACGATGCTGCGAGGAAACCGATGGCGATCAGGGGGGCTAGAAGGCGTTTCATGCGCGCAGTCTGCGCGCAGCGATGGGGCCTGTCCAGCCCTCGCAAAGCTGCCCCGTAAAGATACGCATTGTGACGCACCCGGGGGGCAAGTATCGACAACAGAGGCCGTTTCACCGTAAACATCTTCCTGAACCTGGCCTGACTCGGCTATGGGACGGCCGCGATCCTGAGACAGGACGCGACATGGAGAGAGGACGAATGGAGAGGCAACTCGTCACGCGTACCCTGCCCGACAGGACCGCTTGGCCTACCTCCCGCCCGCGTCCGGCAATCGTTTCCTGACATTCGCCACCGAGGGAGAGAAGATTGACCCAGTCCAGTCATCGGCGCGTGATCGTCATTACCGGAGCCAGCTCCGGCATCGGCAAGGCCACGGCGGAAGTCTTCGCCCGCATGGGCTGGCATGTCATCGGCACCGGCCGGACACCTGATCGCTGTGACGCGGCCGAGGAGGAAATCCGCGCCATCGCAACGCCGGAAGCGCGCGTCGACTTCCTGCGCGGCGACTTCACCGAGATGTCCGACGTTCGCCGCATTGCCGAGGAGATCGGACTGCTCACCAATCGCATCCACGTCCTCGTCAACAATGCCGGCGGCGTGCGCGATGGATACTACCGCACCTCGGAAGGTCTCGAGGCGACATTCGCCACCAACCATCTCGCCCCTTTCCTCCTCACCCGTGAACTGCTGCCCCAGCTCGAATATGCGGCGAAGGAATCCCCTGCCGGGACCGTGCGCATCATCGCCGTGGCAGCCGACGGTCATGCGAGTTGCCGGGCGATGAACTGGGACGACCTGATGCTGCTGGAAGATTTTGCGACGATCGATGCCTACAGTCAGGCGAAACTGGCGAGCCTCCTCTTCACCCGCGAACTGGACCGCAGGCTTTCGCCCATGGGCATCGTCGCCCAGGCGGTAAACCCGGGATGCGTCGGCTCGAACTTCGCGAGCCACGGCGACGAGCTGATCCAGGACTACATGGCCCGAAGCCCCTGCACGCCGCCCGAACATCCGGCCCGCACGATCATGTGGCTGGCCACGTCCCCGGAAGTCGGCGAACAGGGCGGTCGCTACTTCCACGACCTAGCCGAAATCGAACCTGCACCGCAGGCGCGGGACGACCTGGCGGCCAGCCGGTTGTGGATGGAGAGCGAACGCATCCTCGAAACCATCGGCTGCTGATCTTGTCAAACCCGCATTCGGTCTTCCCGGGCCCTTGACCATTCGGCCCGCTCCGCCGCAAGGAAACGGGCAAGCCACAGGAAGACACGATGACTGCACCGACCGATCGCCCGCGCCGCAGCGCACTGTTCATGCCCGCCTCGAACGCCAAGGCGATTGCCAAGGCCCGCAGCCTCCCCTGCGACGTCGTTATTTTCGACCTCGAGGATGCCGTCGCCCCCGAACTGAAAGCCGAAGCGCGCGCCGCCGCCGTAGCGGCTCTGGAGGAAGGCGGTTTCGGTCACCGCGAGGTTGTCGTGCGCACCAATGGCATCGATAGCGAATGGGGCATGGATGACCTTGCCGCCATGGCCTCGACCAAGGCCGACGCGGTGCTTGTGCCCAAGGTCAATTCGCCGACCGACATTGCCCGCTACGATGAAGCCCTGAAGAACGCGCACAAGGACATGCAGCTATGGGCCATGATCGAGACCTGCGCGAGCGTCGGCAATCTGGATGCCATCGCACAGTGTGCGCATAGCTCGCGCCTGTCGCTGTGGATCATGGGGACAAACGATCTCGCCAAGGAAATGCGCGCGCAGCTTACACCCTGCCGCACGCCGTTCCTGCCGTTCCTGTCGATGGCGGTTGCCGCCGCGCGCGCCCATGGCGTCGCGATCCTCGACGGCGTGTGCAATGAATTCCGCGACCTCGAGGCATTCGAGGCCGAAACACGTCAGGGGCTGATGTTCGGCTTCGACGGCAAGAGCCTGATCCACCCCGCGCAAGTCGAACCGTGTAACGCGGTATTTTCACCCAGCGAAGCGGACCTGGCCTGGGCGCAGACCGTCATCGACGCCTTCGCACAGCCGGAAAACGCCGGCAAGGGCGCGATCCGCGTCGATGGCAAGATGACCGAACTGCTACACCTCGAACAGGCACAGCGGCTCGTCGCCGTTGCCAAGCGGATCGCTGCAGCAGCCTGACGCGCGCGCCGTTTACTCGCCGCCTTCAGCCGCCGGAACGGACTCGATCTGCTCCGGCGCATTGGCGATCACCCTGAGCACCGCCGTCCAGGCATCGACGTTCTGCTGCAGGGCTATCGGATCGACCTTGTCGAGCGTGTCGTCGGGCGTGTGGTGCAGGTCGAAGTAATGCATCCCGTCCTGTCCGAGATCGATCACCGCCAGCTTCTGGTGTGCGATGATCGGCGCGACATCGGCCCCGCCTTCGGTTGGGCCGTCATGCGGCACGATGCCCAACGGCCATAACGCCGCCCTGACCTTGTCCACCAGCGCAGCATTGCCCTCGGCAAAAGTCGTCTTGAGCTGCCAGACCTTGTCGGCGCCGAAGTCGCTTTCCATCGCGACGGCATGCGGCTCGCTGCCATGGACCTTCACGTAGTGATCGCCGCCACCGCCGGAGATGCCCATTTCCTCGTTGCCCGACCACAGTACGCGGATCGTGCGCAGGGTCTTGCCGTCCTTCTGCGCCGCCAGTGCCGCGGCGGTGATGATCCCGCAGCCTGAAGCATCGTCGATCGCGCCGGTGCCCAGATCCCAGGAGTCGAGGTGGCAGGCGAGCAGGATGATGGGCAATGACGGATCGCGCCCCGGCAGTTCCGCCACGACATTGCCCGAAGGCGCATCGGGAAACGGTTTGCCCATCAGCTTCAGGTCGATGCTCATCGGTTTGCCGCGCGAAGCGACGCGGGCAATCAGGTCCGCATCGGGGTTGGAAACGGCGCCAGCCGGGATCGGCTTCACGTCCTTGGCGAAAACGGTGGCGCCGGTATGCGGATTGCGGTGGCTGTCGGTACCGACCGAACGGATGACGATGCCGGAGGCCCCCTTCTGCGAGGCGATGGTGGGCCCCTTGCGACGGACATCGCCGTAGGGCCCGTAACCCGAACCGTCCTGCGTGGGGCGCATGGCGTGGTCGACGAAAGCGATCTTGCCCTTCAGTGAACCTGCCGGAGCCGCCTCGAGCGCAGCCAGCGTCGGGAAATAGACCAGTTCTGCCTTGAGGCCCTGTACCGGGGTCGGCACCGAGAAACCGAGCGCGGTGATCGCCAGCGGCTGCTGGTAGGGTGCAGTCAGGCGGGCATGTTCCTCACCGCGCTGCCAGGCGAGAGTCTTGAACTCCTCGATGGAGACATGGCTGAAGCCGAGCGCCTTGAGGCGCGCCTCAGCCCATGCACGGGCGCGCGCTTCGCCATCCGAACCTGCAATGCGCGGACCGATTTCGGTGGTGAGACCTTCGACGATGTCCCACGCCACGCCCGCGCCTTGTGTGGGCGTGGCACTGACCGGAACGGGGCTGAAGGAGGCGAATGCGGTCGCTGCAAGCAGGGCAGCGCAAAAGGTTTTGCGTAGCATGGACAATGCCTAACGCCCTGCCCGGCCATTTCCAATCCCAAGTCGCAATTCTTGACCGGGCCAATGCGCGGCAAGCGGCGAAATCTTGACGGGGTCGGCAGCAATCCCCATTTGCAGCTCAACTTTGCGACGCTCTCGACGCAGGCCCAGCGCCATTCCGGCAAGAACCGACACGTCCACCTGCCAGCAACCTTGCGGCTGGTGGCCCGCCCCTGTAGAGCACGCCGCAAATTCCGACACGCCAGATCCCAGAGGAAACCGATGGCCGCGCAATACGCCTTCGTCATGAAGAGCATGACAAAGACCTTCCCCGGCGCCCAGAAGCCGGTGCTTTCGAATATCAACCTGCAGTTCTACCAGGGTGCCAAGATCGGCATCGTCGGCCCGAACGGTGCAGGTAAGTCGACCCTGATGAAGATCATGGGCGGCATCGATACCGATTTCACCGGCGAAGCATGGCCCGGCGAGAACATCACCGTCGGCTACCTGCCGCAGGAACCGCAGCTCGACACGAGCAAGACCGTGCTCGAAAACGTCAAGGACGGCGCGCGCGAAACGGCCGACAAGATCGACCGCTTCAACGAGATCTCCATGATCATGGGCGATCCGCCGGAAGACTGCGACTTCGACGCGCTCATGGCCGAAATGGGTGAACTGCAGGACCAGATCGATGCCGTGGACGGCTGGACCCTCGACAACCAGCTCGAAGTGGCGATGGAAGCGCTGCGCTGCCCGCCGGGCGACTGGTCGGTGGAAAGCCTCTCGGGTGGTGAAAAGCGCCGTATCGCGCTCACCCGCCTGCTCATCCAGAAGCCCGACATCCTGCTGCTGGACGAACCGACCAACCACCTCGACGCAGAATCCGTCGAATGGCTGGAAAACCATCTAAAGGAATATGCCGGTGCGGTGCTGATGATCACCCACGACCGCTACTTCCTCGACAACGTGGTGGGCTGGATCCTCGAACTCGACCGCGGAAAGTACTTCCCTTACGAGGGCAACTACTCGACCTACCTCGAGAAGAAGGCCAAGCGCCTCGAACAGGAAGACCGCGAGGCGACCGGCCGCCAGAAAGCCCTCAAGGACGAGCTTGAGTGGATCCGCGCTGGCGTCAAGGGTCGTCAGACCAAGTCAAAGGCCCGTATCCGCAAGTTCGAGGAACTGCAGAACGCGCAGGATCAGCGTACCCCGGGCAAGGCCCAGATCGTCATTCAGGTGCCCGAGCGCCTTGGCGGCAAGGTCATCGAAGCCAAGGGCATCTCCAAGGCGTTCGGCGACAAGCTGCTGTTCGAGGACCTCTCGTTCATCCTGCCGCCGGGCGGCATCGTGGGCGTTATCGGCCCCAACGGTGCGGGTAAGTCGACCCTGTTCAAGATGCTGACCGGCCAGGAACAGCCCGACAGCGGCACCATCGAGATCGGCCAGACGGTTCACCTCGGCTACGTCGACCAGAACCGCGACCACCTCGACGGCAAGAACAACGTCTGGGAGGAAATCTCCGACAAGCTCGACTACATGAAGGTCAACGGCCACGACATGTCGACGCGCGCCTATGTCGGCGCCTTCAACTTCAAGGGCCAGGACCAGCAGAAGAACGTCGGCAAGCTCTCGGGCGGTGAACGCAACCGCGTCCACCTCGCCAAGATGCTCAAGCAGGGCGGCAACGTGCTCCTGCTCGACGAACCGACCAACGACCTCGACGTCGAAACCCTCGGTGCCCTTGAAGAAGCCATCGAGAACTTCGCCGGCTGCGCCGTGGTCATCTCGCACGACCGCTTCTTCCTCGACCGTCTCGCGACGCACATCCTCGCCTTCGAGGGTAACAGCCACGTCGAATGGTTCGAAGGTAACTTCGAAGCTTATGAAGAGGACAAGCGCCGCCGCCTCGGCGATGCGGCCGACCGTCCCACGCGTCTTGCCTACAAGAAGCTGACGCGCTGACGACATCGCCTCAACCATGATATGCAGGCCGTCGCTCCGGGACACCGGATCGGCGGCCTGTTCATTTTAAAGAAGCTATACATTAACGAAGAGCTGCAACCCGGTTCACGTTCAGGACAGCGCCGATGGCCTAGAACCAATACAGGATGAGCCGCAATCGCCGTGCGGCAAGTTCGGTTTTGGAGACCGGATATGGCAAGAATGATGAACATTAAGGCGGGTGCACTTTTTTCAGCTGGAGCTTGGGGGGCAATGGCCATCGCCGTTGCCGGTCTCACAGCGCCCAGCGTGGCCGAAGCCGCATCGCGCCCCGATAACAACCGCAGCGAAAGTCGCGGCAACGACAGCCGCGCGGAACAGTTCCGTGCACAGATGCGACAGGGTTCTTCGGCAAACGCCCCCCGGCGGGACACCTCGCAAAGGCAGAGCGCTCGCCCGGACGATCAGCCACGCCGCGACTGGTCGCGCAGCAATGGCAACCGTGTCCGTCAGGAAGCGGCGCCCTCCCAGAACCGCAGTTGGTCGGGAAACCGGTCCTCGCGGGACAGCAGCCGCGAATTGCGTACCGAAGAGGACCGCAGAAACGCCTGGCAGGACAAGTTGCGCAACGGCGGCTACGAACGCCGCTCGGAACAGCGGGCAGATCGGCGTGACAACGACCGTGACGACCGCCGCGCGGAAACGCGTCGGGACTGGCGGGATCAATCGCGCAACGACTCCAGCCGCCGCGACAACGACACTTGGCGAAACAACGACAGTCGCTGGCGCGAAAACGAGAGATGGCGGGACAACGACAACCGTTGGCGCAATAACGACAGGTGGCGGGACAACGACAGCCGCTGGCGCGATCACGACCGCCGCGACTATCGCGATGCTCGGCGCTGGAACCGCAACGACTGGCGCCGTGACAAGCGTTATGACTGGCGCGACTATCGGGCGCGCAACCGATCAGTCTACCGGATCGGCCGCTACTATTCGCCGTACAGCAACTACTCGTATCGGCGCATCGGTATCGGCTTCTCGCTGGGCTCGGTGTTTTACAGCTCGCGCTACTGGATCGACGATCCCTGGTACTACAGGCTGCCCGAGGTCTACGGCCCCTATCGCTGGGTCCGCTACTATGACGACGTGCTGCTGGTGGACATCTACTCCGGCGAAGTGGTCGACGTGATCTACGACTTCTTCTGGTAGACCGAAGACAAAAGGCAAATGAAAGGCCCCCGGTTCCTCCACCGGGGGCCTTTTTCATGCCCGCAACGAATGGAACGGCGTAATTCCGGCAGGGTTTTACCGAATGGAACGAAGCAATTGATTTGTTGAACATTACCGGTAGTCTGTCGATCGAGATGCCAGCCACGCCTCATCCGGACTGCAGGGCGCTTGCAAGGATCGGTGCTTCGGTCCGGGAGCGCCTTTCCGGCCAGCCTGCGGTCAGGCGACTGCCCATTGAAGCAGTCGAAATCTACACCTCGAACAGTTTTCTCAGCGCGTCCGATTGCGCCCACATTATGGCGCTCATCGACACTTGCGCCTGTCCTTCGCGCCTGCTGGAAGAAGAAGGCTGGGACGATTACCGTACCAGCTATTCGGGGGACATCGACACGCAGGACAGGATCGTGCGCGATCTCGAACTGCGCCTCAGCGACTTCACCGGCATCGCTCCATCCTGCGGGGAATCGGCGCAGGGCCAGCGCTATGAACGCGGCCAGTACTTCAACGAGCATTGCGACTGGTTCGACACCGAGGCCGGCTACTGGCGGCAGGAACGGCGCTGCGGCGGCCAGCGCAGCTGGACTGCGATGATCTACCTCAACGCGGTGGAGGAAGGCGGCCGGACCGACTTTACCCACATCGGCCTGAGCATCCCGCCCGAACCCGGTTGCCTCCTGCTGTGGAACAACGCATTGCCCGACGGGACCCCCAACCCGCTGACCATGCATGCAGCCCGGCCAGTCATCAGGGGCGTCAAGTACGTCGTCACCAAGTGGTTCCGGGTTCGCAACTGGCAATGAAATTTCGCAACGCGGTTTCGCTTCTGGCGTTGGGCATGTCCTGTGCGCTTGCCCTTCCGGTCGGGCCGGTCACCGCCGATGCCGCCACACGAACATCTCTGCAGGTGTCTGCAGCGGATGCGGAGCGCAATCGGCTGCGCCTGCTTCGCCTCTTTGCCGAGGACGCGCAACGCGAGGACGACCTCGATCCCCTGACCCCGCTCTATGGCGGAGATGGGGCCGGAACCACGGCGGAAGGCGCCCCGTTCGAACGCCTGTACACCGACGCCCTCGACCGTGACATACAGGTCTCCGCCAGCCGCAGCCGAGAGGTCCTGCACACGATCGACCGTGCCACTCTGCCGCCCGATCTGCAGCTCTCCTACGATACCTTCGCAGCGCTCAAGGACGAGGAACTGGCTTGGCTTCAGCCGGAGCTGCGCCGCCTTACCAAGGTGCGCCCGTTCAACCACTTCGGCGGTCTGCATGTCGAATTCCCGGCCATGATCGCACCGGGCGGCACAAACGACTATGCCGATGAGGCAGACTACCGGCGCGCCATTGCGCTCTACCGTGCCTTTCCCCGGGTGATCGACAATGCCATCGCCCGATTTCGACAGGGCATGGCTTCAGGCGTGGTCGAACCGCGCCTGACGGTCATTAACATGATCGCCCAGATCGACGCCCTGCTGGCCCAACCCTACGAGCAGTCGCCCTTCTCCGCCCCCCTTCGGCAAGCCCCGGAGACGCTCTCGGCCAAGAGCCGCAAGGCGCTCGAACCGGCATTGCGTGGGGCTACACGCGAGGCGATCTGGCCTGCCTATCGGCGCCTGCGGCAATTCCTGCAGGACGACTATCTTCCAACCGCACGCGCTTCTGTCGGGCTGGGCGACATGAAGGGTGGCGCGCAGCTCTATCGCGCCCTCATCCGCCGCGAGACGACGCTTTCGCTCGAGCCGGAAGCGATCCACGAACTCGGTCTCTCCGAAGTCGCCCGCATACAGCGGGAAATGGACGGAGTGCGCGAACAGCTCGGAATTGCCGAAACCCTCCCCGCATTCTTCGATGAGATCCGCGACGATCCTCGCTTTCACCCTACCAACGACAGCCAGCTCACCGACGGTTTCATGCGCATCGGCAAACAGGTCGAGGCCGCCTTGCCACGCTGGTTCGACCGGGTGCCCGAAACGCCCATGCTGATCGAGCCATACCCGGCCTATCGCGAGAAATTCGAAGCCGGAGGCAGCTATTCCGAAGGCGCGCCCGACCGCGGCAAGCCCGGCGTCTTCTACTACAACACCTACGACCTGCCGCACCGCTTCCTCAGCGGCATGACGACGCTCTACATGCACGAGGGCGTACCCGGACATCACTTCCAGATCAGTCTCGCGCAAGAGAACCAGAGCCTGCCCGGCTTCCAGCGCTACGGCGGCAACAGCGCCTTTGTCGAGGGCTGGGCCCTTTATGCAGAGACGCTGGGCTACGGCATGGGCTTCTACAAGGACCCGCTGCAGCACTGGGGCACGCTCGACGACGAAATGCTGCGCGCGATGCGACTGGTCGTCGATACCGGGATCCACGCCAAGGGCTGGTCGCGCCAGCAGGCGATCGACTACATGCTGGCCAATTCGGGGATGGGCCGCAGCGACGCGGAAGCCGAAGTCGACCGCTACATCGCGATGCCGGCACAGGCGCTCGCCTACAAGATCGGCGCGCTCACCATCCAGCGTCTGCGCGACAAGGCCCAGGCACAGCTCGGACCGCGATTCGACATCCGCAGCTTCCACGAGGAAGTCCTGGGGTCAGGCGGCCTGCCCCTGCCCATACTGGAAGCCAAGATCGACGGCTGGATCGCCGCAAGCCGCCCCCACCGCGCCGGAAACTAGACAGGTCACGACTTGCGGTTCGATAGGGTCGGGACCGCGAAGCCGATCCCTTCGCCGCCGAATCCGCAGATTCAGTATTCCTCGCCAGCCTCCGAAGCACGGCGCGCCTCGAGAAATTCGATGAGGTGATCGAAGCGCCGGTGGAGTCGCAGGATCTCCAGCTGCGTGCGCAAGTTGACTTCGTAGTCGTGCCGCGCGGCGATGCGATCCTTGTCCGCCTGACGGTTCTGACTCATCATGATCACCGGCGCCTGGATCGCCGCCAGCATCGAGAGGATCAGGTTGAGGAAGATATACGGGTAGCCATCGAAGGGATGCAGCCCGAACGCCTCCAGCACGTGGCTGTTGATCAGCATCCAGCCGAGCAGCACCACGGCAAAGCCGATGATGAAGCCCCAACTGCCGCCGATAGCTGCAACCCGGTCGGCGAGACGGTCGCCGCGACTGGCATGAGTCGCGGCGATCTCGTCGGCATCGGGGCCGATCAGGGTGCCCGCGGCGATGCGCCGAAGGACGTTCTGCTCTTCCTGCCCCAGTTCGCTGAACTTGCGTCCGAGAAGTTCCTCGGCCAGTTGCTCAGGCGTGCGCCGGGGCAGTTGCATCATTGGCTGGAAAGCGCCTCTGCGATCAGCTTGCGCGTCTCGGGAATGCCGTAGAGTGCGATGAAGCTGCCCATGCGCGGGCCCTGACTGGAACCGAGCAGGGTTTCGTAAAGCGCCTTGAACCAGTCACGCAGGTTGCCGAAGCCATAAGCCTCGTCCTTGCCGATTTCATAGACCATGTTCTGCAGCTCCTCTGCCGAAGTATCCGCACCCGCCTTGGCCAGCTCGGCATCGAGCGCCTTGAGCGCTTCGGCCTCATTGGCGGCAGGAGCGCGGCGTACCAGCGTCGGGGCGATGAAGTCCCGGTTGGTGGCAAGCGCGGCCCGCACCAGTTCGCCAAGTTCCGGATGCGCCTCGGGGGTCGCTTCGGCGACGTAGTTGCCAAGATACGACCAGACCTGATCTGCCGTCGCATCGGCGCCCAAGACGCCCACGAGGTTCAGCAGCAGCGAGAAGGTCACCGGCAAGGTATCGCCCGCGCCCTGTCCGTTGCCGGTTGCGCGCAGCAGGTGCCAGACCGGATTGCCGAGCTGCTTGTCCAGCGCCTGATCGGGCAGGTTGCCGCGGAACTGCCAATACTCGTCGACCGCCTTGGGGATTACGCCGACGTGCAGCTGCTTGGCGCTCTTGGGCTCGCGGAACAGGTAGAAGCCCAGGCTTTCCTCGGTGCCGTAGGTCAGCCACTGCTCGATGGTCAGGCCATTGCCCTTGGACTTGGAGATCTTCTCGCCGTTCTCGTCGAGGAACAGTTCGTAAATCAGACCTTCGGGCTTACGGCGCCCGAGAATCTGCGAGATCTTGCCCGACTGGGTAACCGAGTCGGTCAGGTCCTTGCCGCACATCTCGTAGTCGACACCCAGGTCTACCCAGCGCATCGCCCAGTCGACCTTCCACTGCAGCTTGGCATGGCCGCCGAACACGGACTGCTCGACCGTCGTGCCGTCCTCATCCGTGAAGCGGATCATGCCCGTGGCGGGATCGAGGACTTCGACCGGAACCTGCAGCACCACGCCCGTCGTCGGCGAGACCGGCAGGACCGGCGAATAGGTCTTGCGGCGCTCTTCGCGAAGCGTGGGCAGCATGACGCCCATGATGGCGTCGTAGTGCGAGAGCACGTTCGACAGGGCCTTGTCGAAGGCGCCCGAATTGTAACGGTCGCTGGCCGAGACGAATTCGTACTCGAAGCCGAAACGATCGAGAAATTCACGCAGCATCGCGTTGTTGTGATGCGCAAAGCTTTCGAACTTCTCGAACGGATCGGGGATGCGGCTCAGCGGCTTGCCGAGATTGTCCGCCAGCAACTGGGCATTGGGAATGTTGTCCGGGACCTTGCGCAGCCCGTCCATATCGTCCGAAAAGGCGACCAGCCGAGTCGGCGCGCCACCGGTGAGGGTTTCGTAGGCGTGACGCACCAGCGTCGTGCGCAGAACTTCCTGGAACGTGCCGATATGCGGCAGGCCCGAGGGACCGTAGCCGGTTTCGAACAGCATGGGTTCTCCGCCGGGTTTGCCGTCCGGGTAGCGCTTGAGCAGCTTCTGGGCCTCCTGGAAGGGCCAGGCCTTGGACACACGGGCGGCTTCGATCAGGGCATTCTCAGTCATGAGGCGCTCTTCTTCGAAACGCACGCATTTCGCAAGCGCGAAGCTGCATTGGAACCGGGTCGGGACAGGCCCGTTATGTTCAAAAGGGACCGAAAGGGACGGAGATATCGTGAATTACGTCGAAACATTGCGCACTGAACTGGAGGCTATGGGCAAAGGAGTCGTCCAGGCCCTGCCCTCTCTGGTCATCGCGCTTGTCGTTCTGCTGGTCACATGGATCGTTGCCCGCACCGCTGTGCGCATTGCCGATCGCATCACCGGCAGAACCGCAATCCGCAACGATCTCAAGCAGCTGCTCGATACCCTGGTGCGATTGCTGGTGTGGATCATCGGATCGCTGATTGCCCTCACCATCGCCATTCCCAGCTTCACCCCGGCAGGCGCCTTCGCAAGTCTGGGTGTCGGCGCTCTCGCCATCGGCTTTGCATTCCAGGACATTTTCGAAAATTTCCTCGCCGGCGTGCTGATCATGCTGCGCGACAAGATGAACATCGGCGACTCGGTGATCTGCGGAAGCATCAGCGGCAAGGTCGAGAGGATCACCTTGCGCGAAACGCACATCCGCCAGTTCTCGGGCGAGCTGACCGTCGTTCCCAACTCGATGCTGTTCAAGAACCCGGTCGAAATCCTCACCGATCAGCCCCTGCGCCGCAACGAGATCGTCGTCGGCGTCTCCTATGACACCGATCTCGGGCCCGCTCAGGACGTCATCCAGAAGGCGGTCGAGAGTGTCGAGGCAGTCGACAAGGAAAAAGGCGTGGTCGTCTTCGCCCAGACGTTCAATTCCAGCTCGGTGGACTTCCTCGTCCAGTGGTGGAGCGACACCGTTGCCCAGGACCTGCGCCTGACCAAGAGCCAGATCGTCATGGCGGTGAAGACCGCGCTCGACGAGGCGGGCATCGAGATCCCGTTCCCCTACGTCACCAATACCTTCAAGGAACCGCTTCCCCTTGAACGGGCAAAAAACCTCGAGCCGGTCAACGAGAACGCGGCCTGAGGCGAATCCAGTCTGCCGCGCGCGATTCCATACGGCACCCGGACAATGAAAGACCCGTCAGCAAGCCGCGAATGGCCTGCCGCCGGGTCTTTCCGATTCCGGCCATATTGCGCCGGGTTACTGCCAGGACCATTCGTACTGGAGCGGGCCTTCGCGAAAGGCGAAGCGGTCGATGTGGTTCGCCACGACTTCGGTCAGGCGTTCCAGCGTCGCCTTGTCCTCGCCGGTGATCTCAATCGCGATACCTTGATCGTCTCCGGCCATCGTCGTGACCGCGGCCGGGAAATGTACCTTGCCGGTATCGCCATCGACTTCGACCTCGAACTTGTGGCTCCAGTGCTTGCAGATCTGGCGCACGTACTTGCCGCCGTTGGGCGTTGCGACTTTCGCTGCGATCGTGCTCATTTTTCGATCCTTTCGATATTGCGCGTAGCCTCGTCGATGGCTTCCGCCACTCGCAGGATGAACTTACGGTCCGCACCTTCGACCGAAAGACGGTCGAAGACGGCGGTCTTGAGGTTCTGCATGGCGCGGCGAACCGGCGCGGGGTCAACCTTCTCGCGGGCCTCGGCCAGAGCGGCAAGACGCTGGCGCAGGGTCTTTGCCTTGTCGGCATCGGCCTCGGTCTGTCTGCGCCCCTCTTCCGTCGCTTCGTAAGACTTGCGAGCCCCTTCGTCCGAGCCGACCGCGATCCAGCCCGCCTCTTCCATGTAGGTGAGTGCAGGATAGACTACGCCGGGACTGGGCGCATACTCGCCGCCAGAGATTGCCTCAATCTCACGGATCAGATCGTAGCCGTGGCGCGGCGCTTCTGCGATCAGGGCCAGCAACAGTGTCTGCAACTCCGCCTGGTCGAAAATCCGCCGGCGCCGACCGCCGCGCATGCCGCGACCGCCGCCGAAGCCCGGACCGCCGGCCCCACCGCCGCGACCGTGCCTACCGCGGCCTTCGAAAATCTCATCGTCCAATCCGTCACGTCCCGGCCCGAAGGGACCGCGCATGCCGCCCCGCCGTCCACGCATACCGCGGGCGCGCCGTACAAGGGCGATGTCCCTATCATAATCGTCGCGCGCGAAACCCCGTCCGCCGCGCTTGGGGTTACCGTTCATTTGTCTCATCTTATTTCCATCGATCTTCATGATCGCGTCAAGATATATCTTAGAAGGATTTTTGCAAGACGCGAATTTGTATCAGGACGTAATTTCCTGCGGGAAGCGGTACAGAGCCATTTCCAAATCCTGCCCGTCATCCCTAAGACCCGATCATGTCCGCGCTTCCCCTACCCGCACTGCACGCCAGTCACGGCGGCAGTTGGCTGCGCGACGGCAACGCGGGGACGCGGACCGTCTCAAAGGGCGAAGCGATGATGGCCGCGGCCGATACGCCGCTGCTGATCCTGAACGCCCCACTGCTGGCAACCCGCCTCGGCTATCCCGACCTATCCGGGCTCGACCTGCTCGAACTCTTCGCTTTCGTGCATCCCGCCCGCTTTGTCGTACCCACGCCCAAGGGTTTGGCCCATGCCCTCAACCTGACCGAACCGGACGGCGAACCCGATGTCCCGCGCCTGTTGCAGGAAGCAGCCGGCAAGTTACTAGAGACTTGCGAGAGCACGGAATGGCCGGAACGCGAAGGCGCTTGGACGGCCCTGCAATCGCTGGTGCGCATGCGCTGGCCATGGGCCACGCTGCTGGGCACGCGCATCGCCAAACCCCAACGCGCCGAGCGCTGGCTCTTTACGCGCCTGCTTGAGTGGGAAGAAACTGCTGACCAGCCCCAGCCCCGGCAGGTCGAACTGAGCGAAACGGATGTCCTGCAACAGTTGCAGACGCTGACCGGCGCCAAGGCCGAGCAGCGCGAAGGACAGCGCGCCTATGCCGCCCAGTCCGCCGCCGCATTCTCGCCGCGCAAGGCATCGGGGCAGCCCAATGTGCTGCTGGCTCAGGCCGGAACCGGTATCGGCAAGACCCTGGGCTACCTCGCCCCCGCCTCGCTGTGGAGCGCCCAGTCGGGCGGCACCGTCTGGGTATCGACTTATACCAAGGCCCTGCAGCGCCAACTGCGGCAGGAAAGCCGCCGCGCGTGGCCGGAACGTCGGCCCGACGGCAGCCAGCCCGTCGTCGTGCGCAAGGGGCGCGAGAACTACCTGTGCCTGCTGAACCTCGAGGATGCACTGCAGGGCGGCTTTGCCGGACGCGCCGCGATCCTTGCCCAGCTCGTCGCGCGCTGGGCGGCATATACCCGCGACGGCGACATGATCGGCGGCGATCTGCCGGGCTGGCTCGGTACCCTGTTCCGCCAGCGCGGCATCACTGCCCTCACCGACCGGCGCGGCGAATGCGTCTATGCCGGGTGCCCGCACTACCGCAAATGCTTCATCGAGCGGTCATCGCGGGCCAGCGCGCAGGCCGATCTCGTGATAGGCAATCATGCCCTCGTCATGGTCAATGCCGCGCGCGGTCGCGATCACGCCGCCCGCCCCACCCGCATCGTGTTCGACGAGGGTCACCATGTCTTCGACGCCGCGGACTCCACGTTCGCGGCGGCACTTTCGGGCAGCGAGACGATCGAGCTGCGCCGCTGGGTGATCGGACCTGAGAAGGCCTCGCGCGGCCGACGGCGCGGTCTCTCCGCCCGGCTTGCCGACATCGTCAGCTACGACGAGGCCGGCGCCAAGGCCATCGCCGCCGCACGGGCCGCCGCAGAGGCCCTGCCCGGGGACGGCTGGATGCAACGGATCAACGAAGGCGCGCCGTCCGGACCGCTCGAGGACCTGCTCGCATCGGTACGGGCCACCGTCTATGCCCGAGACGAGAGCGGCGGACAGGAAGCCGGGTACGGTCTGGAAACCGAAGCTGCGGGCCTCGACGGCACCTTCATCGAAGTCTCGCAAGCCGCGCGCGAAGCACTTGCCGACTTGCGCCAGCCGCTGATGCGACTCGGCATGCGGCTGGAAGCCCTGCTGGAAGATCCGCCCGACTGGCTGGACGGCCAGGGTCGCGCCCGTATCGAGGGTGCCCGCCACTCGCTGTCCTGGCGCATCGACCTGCTTGCGGCATGGGAAGCCCTGCTCGACCGCCTGGGCGGTCCGGCCGATCCGGAATACGTCGACTGGCTGGCAGTCGACCGTTCGGAAGCGCGTGAGTTCGACATCGGCATTCACCGTCACTGGCTCGATCCGATGAAGCCCTTTGCCAAAGTGGTGCTCGAACCGGCGCACGGCGTCGTCATGACCTCGGCCACGCTGCGCGACGGCGACGACTGGGGCAAGGCGGTGGCCCGGTCCGGCGTCGAACACATCGGCGTGACCCCGCGCCTCTCCGCCCATGCCAGCCCCTTCGACTATGCAAAGCAAGCCGAAGTCCTGATCGTCACCGACGTCCCGCGCGGCGACATTCCGGCCCTTGCGGCGGCCTACGCGCGTTTGATCGAGGCCTCGCACGGCGGGGCACTGGGCCTCTTCACGGCGATCCGGCGCCTGCGCGCCGTCCATGGCCGCATTGCCGACCGACTCGCCCGCACCGGCCTGCCTCTATACGCACAGCACGTCGACCCGATCGACACCGGCACGCTGGTCGATATCTTCCGCGACGATCCGGCAGCCTCGTTGCTGGGTACCGATGCCTTGCGCGACGGTGTCGACGTACCGGGAGACTCGTTGCGACTGGTGGTGATGGAGCAGGTACCCTGGCCGCGACCGACCATCCTGCATCGCGCCCGGCGACTTGCCGGTGGCGGTGGCAGCTATGACGATGGCATCATCCGCGCCCGACTGGCCCAGGCTTTTGGACGCCTCATCCGCAGCCGCGACGACCACGGCCATTTCGTCGTACTTTCTGCTGCATTCCCCTCACGTCTGCTGAGCGCCTTTCCCGAAGGGACGCCCGTCCTGCGGATTTCTCTGGAGGAGGCTTTACATCGGGTCGCTGCCAATGCTTCAGAAGAAGCGTATAGACCCGATCACGCCGCCCGGCCCTGAATACGAGCTTGCCTGACTGATGAAGACCCTCGGCATTTTTCGCCACGCAAAGTCGGACTGGAACGATGCGCGCCTGCGTGACTTCGACAGGCCCCTCAACAAGCGTGGCCGCAAGGGGGCAGCAGTCATGGGCGAGCATATCCGCAATGACGGCAGGACGTGGAAGCGCGTGCTGGCCTCACCTGCGGTTCGCGTCACCCAGACGATCGAACTTGCCTCCGAAGCGGCCGGATTGTCGCCGCCGGTCACGTGGGATCGCCGGATCTACCTCGCCAACTCGGCAACGCTGATAGACCTCCTGCGCGAACAGGAAGGCGATCCCGCCTCGATCATGCTGATCGGCCACAACCCGGGACTTGAGGACCTGATCTTCGATCTCGTTCCCGACGATGGCAGCAGCCCGTTGCGCGACATCGTCGAGGAGAAGTTCCCGACCGCGGCCTACGCCGTGCTGGAACTGGATATCGAGAGCTGGGACGATATCGACGAGAACTGCGCCCGGATCGTCCACCTCGTCCGGCCGAGGGATCTCGATCCCGAACTGGGACCGAGCCTCACCGACTGACCGAATTTGTCGAAAGCTGGGTAAATGCGAGGCAAGAGACGCAAGGCGTCTCAGGCTACCGCCAGTGCTGCTGCCAGTTGCGCACGAATCTGCCTGAGCTCACCGATGATGGCATCGCTTGCCGCGTCCGGGACCTGCGGCTTGACGTCAGGCGTCACGATCGCAGTGGGCGCCGGCTGGGAATCCTGATCCTCGATCGCCTTGCGTGCACCGCGTAGCGTGTAGCCTTCCTGGTGGACGAGACGGTTGATCTCAACCACAAGCGCCACGTCCTCACGACGATAATACCGCCGACCGCCGCTGCGTTTCACAGGCTGAAGCGATGGGAACTGCTCTTCCCAGTAGCGCAGGACATGCTGACGGATGCCCAGCGCCTTGCTGACCTCACCGATGGTTCGCAGAGCCTCCGGATCTTTTCCGTCATCGAAAACCGGGATGTCGGAAAAGGTATTCATCGGCTCTGTTCCTTCAGTCTCCGGCGATCCTGTCTTTCAGCATCTGGCTCGCCCGGAATGTCATAACCCGTCTTGGCGTGATCGGCACTTCCACCCCGGTCTTGGGATTGCGGCCGATACGTTCGCCCTTGTCCCGTAACAGGAATGTGCCGAATCCCGAAATCTTGACGTTCTCGCCCGAACTGAGCGCCGTCGACATGTGTTGAAGAATAGCCTCGACCATCGCCAGCGACTCCGCGCGCGACAGACCTAGCTTCTTGTGGATCGCTTCCGCGATCTCAGCTCGCGTCAATGTATCCGTTGAGCCCATCGAACCCGCTTCCCCTCTGAGCGCCAACCCCCGCGCTGATAATATGATTTAACAGGGAAAAAGGCAATCCTACGTCAATTAATGAACGCAGATAAACCTTAGGGGGTAGGTTCTCAGACTCGCAGCAGGCTCGCGCCCCAGGTGAACCCGCCGCCCATGGCTTCAAGGACGACGAGATCGCCTTCACGGATTCGGCCATCGCGAACGGCCTGATCGAGGGCCAGCGGCACCGAAGCAGCCGAAGTATTGGCGTGCTGGCCAACAGTCATGACGACCTTTTCAACCGGCAGGCCCAGCTTCTTGGCCGTCGCATCAAGGATACGGGCATTGGCCTGGTGAGGCACCAGCCAGTCGATGTCCGAAGACTGAAGTCCAACGTCTTCAAGCACTTCGTTGAGAACCTGGGCCAGGTTCACAACCGCGTGGCGAAATACTTCGCGGCCCTTCATGCGCAACTTGCCGACAGTCCCGGTAGTCGAAGGACCACCATCGACATAGAGCAATTCGTTGTGCGCACCATCGGCATGCAGGCGCGATGCCAGAATGCCGCGGGGCTTGTCGCTATCGCCCTGTTCCTGCGCCTCGAAAATCGCTGCGCCGGCGCCGTCACCGAAGAGCACGCAGGTCGTCCGGTCTTCCCAGTCGAGAATGCGCGAGAAGGTTTCCGAGCCGATGACGAGGGCACGATTGGCCATGCCGGAACGCAGCATCGAATCGGCTACGCCCACGGCATAAAGGAAGCCGGAACACACTGCAGCGACGTCGAAGGCGATGCCCCCGCCGCAACCGAGGTTGTTCTGAACGATCGTTGCCGAAGCCGGGAAGGTCTGGTCCGGCGTGGCGGTTGCCAGGATGATGAGGTCGATCGATGTCGCATCGATGCCTGCCGCTTCGATCGCCTTGCGCGCCGCATCGGTGGCAAGGCTGGAAGTCGTTTCGTCGGGCGCTGCGATATGGCGGTTGGAAATGCCCGTGCGCTCGACGATCCATTCGTCGCTGGTGTCGACCTGTGCCGCCAGTTCGGCATTGCTCACCGCGCGGCGTGGCAGGGCCGAACCGGTGCCGATCAGAACCGAGCGCCGGGTCATGCCCGCTCTTCCTGGTTCCGGGGCATGCGCAGCGAGGCTTCGCCTACGCGTGCTAGGTCGGCAGTGATCCGCTCGGTCACATTTTCCTCCAGGAGCCGCGCAGTCAGCGCAACGGCATTGGCCACGCCCGCAGCATTCGCGCTGCCATGGCTTTTCACGACGATGCCGTTCAGGCCAAGGAACACGGCGCCATTATGATTATTGGGGTCGAGATGGTGTTTTAGCAACTCGGTCGCCGGTCGCGAGATCAGGAACCCGATCTTGGATCGCAGCGAACTGGAGAAGCTGCGGCGCAGAAGGTCGCCGACGAATCGCGCCGTCCCTTCAACCGCCTTGAGGGCGATATTGCCCGAAAAACCGTCGGTCACGACGACATCTACATCGCCGCGGCAGACCTTGTCCGCCTCGGTGAAGCCGTCGAAGGACATGGAAAGGTCACCGGCCGCTGCCTTGAGCGTTGCCGCTGCATCGCGCAGCAGTTCCGTGCCCTTGATCTCTTCTGTACCGATGTTGAGCAGTCGCAGGCGCGGCTGTTCGCGGCCCGTCGCCACGCGGGCATAGGCAGCACCCATGATCGCGAACTGGACGAGATTGCGGCTGTCGCACTCGGTATTGGCACCGAGGTCGAGCATGACCACGTCATTGTCGCCCAGCGTCGGCAGGAGAGCCGCAAGCGCAGGACGATCGATGCCCGGCATCGTGCGCAAGGTCAGCTTGGAAATCGCCATCAGCGCGCCGGTATTGCCGGAGCTGACGGCTGCCCCCGCGTCGCCGGCCTTCACCGCAGCGATGGCACGCCCCATGGACGTACCCTTCGCGCGGCGCAGGGCCTGGCTCGGCTTGTCCTCGCCACTGATCACACCTTCGGTGTGCAGGATCTCCGATGCACCGCGAAGGTTCGGGTGATCCTCGAGCGCGGCCTTGATCCGCGTCTCGTCGCCGACGAGGAGGAAATTGAAACGGTCATGGCGACGGCGCGCGAGTGCCGCGCCCTCGATCATGACGCGCACGCCCTCATCGCCGCCCATCGCATCGATAGCGATACGCGGCAGAGTCATGGGCAATCTCCGAACTTCGTCTGAGGTCTTAGATTTCGACCGCGACGATCTCGCGACCGTTGTAGTGGCCGCAAGCGTTGCAGAGGTTGTGCGGACGCTTCAGCTCGCCGCAGTTCGGGCACTCATGAAACGCTTCAACCTTGAGGGCATCATGGCTGCGGCGCATGCCCCGGCGGGACGGGGTCGTTTTTCTCTTAGGGACAGCCATTTTGGCACCTGTTCCTGGAAATGCGTTAATGTCAAAAAGGCCGCCGGGAACCGTCACCCGGAACCGGCGGCTTGCGAAGGCGCGCCTATAACCGATTTCTCACGAGTTGCAACCCGTTGATACCTCCCTCATGTAGCCAAAACCACATTGGGGGAGATGCCCGGGATGATTCTACAGACGACTCTGTGCCTTGCCGCTGCTGCTGCGGTCATCAATTTCTGGCTGCTCACGCGGGTCGGCAGACTGCGCATGGCGGCCAAGGTCCTGCACGGAGACGGCGGCAATGAAGCAATCGCGCGCCGGATGCGCGCGCAGCTCAATTTCGTGGAGAACACGCCCTTCGTCCTCATCCTGATCGCGGCGATCGAAATGAGCGGCAAGGCCGGTTCCTGGCTGGCGATCGTGGGCGCCATATATATGGCCGCGCGCGTCGCCCACGCCTTCGGCATGGACAGGTCGGACGCGAATCTCCTTCGCGCGGGCGGAATCATCGTGACCGTCCTAACCCTGCTGGGCCTTTCAGTGGTGGCGATCCTGATCGCGCTGGGCCGTCTCTGATCCGTCAGGACGCGCGGCGTGAAAGCGCCGCGTCGCTGACGTAGGGATTGTGGCGGCGCTCGTCGCCGAAGGTGCTGACGGGGCCATGGCCGGGCACGAAAGTCACATCATCACCCAGCGGCCAGAGACGCGTGGTGATCGATTCGATCAGATCGTCGTAATTCCCGCGAGGAAAGTCCCAGCGCCCGATGCCGCCCTGGAACAGGACATCGCCGACCATGGCGAACCTGCTGGGCGCGTGATGGAACACGACATGTCCGGGCGTGTGCCCTGGACAATGATAGACATCGAGCGTCAGTTCGCCGACCTGAACCTGATCGCCATTCTCCAGCCAGCGGTCAGGCTCGAACGTATGCGCGTCCATGTTCCAGCGCGGACCGTCGTCAGTGAGCTGGGCAATCCAGAAGCGATCCTCTTCCTGAGGCCCTTCGATCGGCACGCCCATTTCCTTGGCGAGTTCGCCTGCCATGCCGCAGTGATCGAGGTGCCCGTGCGTGACCAGCACCTTTTCCAGCGTCACACCGGTTTTCTCCAGTGCGGCCTTCAACTTGTCGAGATCGCCGCCGGGATCGACCAACGCCCCGCGCATGGTCTTGGTACACCACAATAGCGTGCAGTTCTGCTGGAGCGGGGTGACGGGAATGATTCCCACGCGCATCGGCGGTTCGGTCTGGGTCATGGGACGGGAAATGGCGGCCAATCTCTGCGATTGCAACCGTCCAGCCAACACGCTGGCGATCAGGCGCCACTGCTAAAGCCGGCCGCCCTTCCAGACCACACGCCCGATCACGTCGATGCTGTCCGCCGAACATTCGATGGGCTCATAGACCTTGTTGTCGCTGATGAGCCGAATGCGCCCGTTCGGACCGCGCTCGATCCGCTTGACCAGCAGGTTCCCTTCATGTCGTACGACGTGAATGCCCTCGCGAAGGCCACGCACTGTGCGGTCGACAAGTATCTCGTCGCCGTCCTGCAAGGTCGGCACCATCGAATCGCCGGCCACGGCAATCGCGCTCAGCGCACCGGGATCGAGCCCCATGCCGCGCAGCCAGCGCGGGGAAAAACGGATCGAGCCCACCAGCTCCTCCTCAACGGCGAAGGCACCACCGCCGGCCGAAGCGTCGACCGCAAGTCTGGGCACATCGACCCAGTCCTGACGCCTCTTGGAAGAAATTTCCTTCGGCTGTCCCAGGAGCGATTCGTCCACCCCGAAAAACCGCGCGAGCTTTCCGCGATCGCCTTCCTCCAGCTTTCGCGGGCTGCCCTTGCGAACGAACTGCTGGAGATAACTGGGATTTTTTCCGAGCATTCGCGACAGGGCGGAGAGACTGACGCCACGTTTCTCGGCCAGTTCCAGCAGCGCTCCGCGGGGATCGGTCATGTCCATTTTGTAATCCGTAGGTGAAGGAAATTTCCTAGACAAGTAGGATTTCGATTGGAACATATCATGAACACCGCAAACGAATCCAACACGGAAAGGATCAGGATCGATGCTTTTGCGTCAGATCGAACGCTTCCTGCGCCAGACGGACATGCCCTGGACCAAGTTTGGGCGGCTCGCGGCACAGGACCCGCGCTTCGTGGCCGACTTGCGCAATGGCCGCATTCCCCGCGCCGCCACAGCGGCACGGGTCGAGGAATTCATGCAAAACTACCAGGAGACCAATCATGCGCATTGACCCCGCTTCAGACCGCTCGATGCTCGACACGCTGCGAGCCCGCGCTTCAGGATCGGCCCGGCGCGGCCCCTGGCTGAAGCTCCTGTCCGACGTCCTCACTCTCGCCGGCCCGCAAGCGGAACTGCTGCGGCATGGGGAACGGCCCTGGAGCAGCGCCACCTTTTCGGGCAGCCGCCACAGCATCGCCCTGTCGTTTACCGGTGAGCGCGCGGTCGACGCCGGAGAAGCGCTCATCGCTTCCCTGCCCGATCATGAGTTCGCCATCCCCGGCCACCTCGTCGCCGATGCCACGATCACCGGCGTCGATCACGAGAACGGCCCCGAACCGCGCATGACGGTCGAGGCCGAACTGCTCCTGCTAGAGGAGGGCTGATCGAGGCAAAAACCTGTCTCCGGGCGCTCAGAGCGCCCGGGACAGATCCTTGATCTCCGTGTTCAGGATGCGGTCGTTCTCCGAGTAGTCGACCGGACAGTCGATCACGTGAACGCCGGGAGTATCGCGGCAATGGGCCAGCAGTTCATTGAGGTGCTGCGCGCTTTCCACCCGGTAGCCCCTGGCGCCATAGCTTTCGGCATACTTGACGAAATCGGGGTTGTTGTAGGTCAGGCCGAAGTCGGCAAAGCCCATGTTCGCCTGCTTCCAGCGAATCATGCCATAGGCATTGTCATTGAGGATCAGCACGGTCAGGTTCAGGCCGAGGCGTACCGCGGTTTCCAGCTCCTGACTGTTCATCATGAACCCGCCGTCGCCGCAGATCGCCATGACCTTGCGCTCGGGATAGACCATGGCGCTCGCCATCGCGGAAGGAAGCCCTGCCCCCATCGTCGCCAGCGCGTTGTCGAGCAGGACGGTGTTGGGCTTGCAGGCACAGAAGCCGCGGGCGAACCAGATCTTGTAGACGCCATTGTCGAGGCAGATGATGGCATCGTCGGGCATCGCATCGCGCACCTGCTGCACGAGGTGCGGCGGGAAGATCGGGAAGCGTTCGTCGGCCGCCAGCTTCGCGGTGTGCTCCACCTCGGCCTTGCGGAAGCCGAGCATGGCGTCAAAATTCCACTTCTCCGACGGCACGATCGCTTCCTTGATCTGCCACATGGCATTGGCGATATCGCCGATCACCTCGATATGCGGGAAGTAGACCGGGTCCACTTCGGCCGTCTTGGTCGAGATATGGACGACGACGCGGTCATCGCGCGTGCCGTCGTTGTGCATGAAGAACGGCGGCTTCTCGATCACGTCGTGCCCGATATTGAGGATGCAGTCGGCGTCCTCGATGGCGCGGTGGACGAAGTCCCCGGCCGAAAGCGCCGCACAGCCCAGGAACTTGGGATGGCGCTCATCGATCACGCCCTTGCCGAGCTGGGTAGTGAGGAAGGGAATGCCGGTCTTCTCGACGAATTCGCCCAGCATCTTGCTGGTCATCTTGCGATTCGCACCGGCACCGATCACCAGCAGCGGCTTTCTCGCGTTCTGCAGGGCTTCGACGGCCTGGGCGATCGACTTCACGTCAGCCGTCGGGCGGCGGACGATCGAACGGCGCACGGGACGCGAATCGGTGTGCTCGTCGGCGATATCCTCGGGCAGTTCGATGTGCGTCGCGCCCGGCTTTTCCTCTTCGGCGATCCTGAAGGCTTCGCGCACACGGCTCGGGATGTTGTCCGAGGACGCCATCTGGTGCGCATACTTGGTGATCGGCCCCATCATCGACACGACGTCGAGGATCTGGAAACGGCCCTGCTTCGATTTCTTTATCGGCTTCTGGCCAGTAATCATCAGCATCGGCATGCCGCCGAGCGTCGCATAGGCCGCGGCAGTCACGAAATTGGTCGCGCCCGGCCCCAGGGTCGAAAGGCACACGCCGGTCTTGCCGGTATGCCGTCCGTAGGTAGCCGCCATGAAGCCTGCACCCTGTTCATGCCGGGTCAGGATGAGCTTGATCTTCTCCGATCGCGAAAGCGAGTCGAGAAAATCGAGGTTCTCTTCACCGGGAACGCCGAAAATGTACTCGACGCCCTCCTCTTCAAGGCACTCGATAAAAAGATCTGAAGCCTTGCGCTTGTCGCCCTCTGCCATTTCCGCTTTCCCCGTTCCTGGTTTTTTTTCAGAGCCGGTATAGGACTATCCGGTCTCGCGTCATGCGCAAAATACGCATTCCGGCGCAGCCTGCGCCCTGATGAATGGGCTAGCGACCTCTTCCTTTAAATAGGGCTAAAGCGGCAAAATCAGTTGCGCGCACGGGACAGCGAGACGCGCAGCGGGCGCCGCTGACCAGTCAATGGACCATGAAGTCCGCGTACCGCCCGCCGGCGCCGCCATGCGACGGGGGCCAGGCGAAGGCCGGGCTCAGCCCAGCTTCCACTCCCAGCCAAGCGGATCGCCATCCATCGCCTCGACGCCCTTCGCGGCAAGTTCGTCGCGCAGGGCATCGGAGGCGGCAAAGTCCTTTGCGGCCCGTGCTTCCTTGCGCGCCGCCAGCGCAGCCTCGATTTCCGCTTCGGAGATGACCGCGTTCTTCGGGCGCAGACGCAGATCGGCGCGGGACGTTCCGAAGAGGCCGAGGCCGAGCACCGCATCCATGGCCTCCACCACCGCGCGCTTGGCCGCGGGATCGACCTTCTTCGCAGCGAGCACGTCTTCCAGCGCCGTCAATGCGACCGGGGTGTTGAGATCCTCGGACATCGCCTTTTCGAAGGTCTCGATCATCGCCGCGAGCTTGGGGTGCGAAGGCGCTCCGGCTTCAACGTCGGCAAGGCGTTCGGCGGCCATGATCATGCGCTTCAGGCGGGTAAGGGCGGCACCGAGGCCATCCCACGAGAACTCCAGTTCCGAACGGTAATGCGCCTGCAGGCACATCATGCGGTAGGCGAGCGGGTGATAGCCCCTGTCGATCAGGAGTTGCAGGCGAAGGAACTCGCCCGAGGACTTGCTCATCTTGCCCGAGCGCTCGACGAGGAAGTTGTTGTGCATCCATACGCGCGCACCCGAATTGGCGGGAATGTCGAGCCCGTTGGTGCAGCAGAAAGCCTGGTTCTGCGCGATCTCGTTCGGGTGATGGATCTCGCGGTGGTCGATTCCTCCGGTGTGGATATCGAAGGGGAAGCCCAGCAACTTGCCCGACATGACCGAGCATTCCAGGTGCCAGCCCGGCGCGCCCGGACCCCACGGCGAATCCCATTCCATCTGGCGCTTCTCGCCCGCCGGAGTCTTGCGCCAGATCGCGAAGTCGGCCGCATTGCGTTTGCCGTCGACGGCCTCGATGCGCCCCTCGCCCTCCTCCGTCACGGCTCGGGCCAGACGGCCGTAGTCAGCCACTGTAGAGACGTCGAAGTAGAGGCCACTGTCGATTTCGTAGCAGTGCTTGTCGGCGATCTGCTTCGCAAACTCGATCATCTGCGGCACGTATTCCGTCGCTACCGACCACTGGGCGGGCTGACGAATGTTGAGCGCTGCGATGTCGGCCCAATATGCCTCGGTATAGTGGCGGGCGATGTCCCAGATGGACTGCGCCTTCTCGGCTGCCATCTTCTCCATCTTGTCCTCACCGGCATCGGCATCGTCGGTCAGGTGGCCGACATCGGTGATGTTGATGACGTGGGTGAGCCTGTAGCCCTTGTGGCTCAGCGTACGCCCGAGGATGTCGGCAAAGACATAGGCACGCATGTTGCCGATATGCGGGTAGTTGTAGACCGTCGGCCCGCACGAATAGACCCGCGCCTCGCCCTCATGGACGGGCTGGAACGGTTCCAACTGGCGGGTCAGGCTGTTGAACAGCGTCAGTGCATGGGCATCGGTCATGGCCGAGGGGCATTAGGCGGCGATACGTGGCAGTCAAGGTGCATGCGTGGGGCGCTGCGGGATCGAGGCACGCTGACGGAGCGTTACACGCACATGTCACTCAGATTCACAGATAGCGGATTGCGGCCATTCACAGATCGACTGGGTTGGATGGCCACAGCTTTGTGCCTTCTGAGCGCATGCCACCAACCGGTTGGTGGTCCGCCTTCATCCTCGAAACGGATATCGCAGGCATCTTCGCTTCAGCCCACAGACGCGGCTGCTTCCTCCAAGGCATCCCTGATACAAGCGCCGGTAGGCTGGCGCGATGCCCGGTGGAGGGTCCTTGTCGACGATGGCGACTACGAAGGAGCGTGCCTCTTCCTGCAGCAAGCTGGCGGCACATTCTCGATCAAGCGTCCGGACCATATGCCGCTGATACACGAGATATCGCTCATAACAGTTGCTGTCACCGGTCCGAACCAGGCGGGAGTCAGTGGCTTGAGCAGCGCGGGCACTGTTTCTCGCTGGGGTGGAGCCCAACGCAGCCGAGAAGACGGGGCCTGTTGGGTAGGCGCAGACATGACAATCTGCGCCTACTGACAGGCCTGCGATCGCGGGCGGCTCAGGCGTGCGATACCATCAGCAAAGCGACGCCCACCGTGATCAACACGAACCCGGCCCATTCGCGTGCCGTCAGCCAGCGTCCGGAAAGTTTGCGTGAGACGAGGGCGACGATGGGCATTTCGATCAGGGCCAGCGTGCGCACATTGGCGGCGGCAGTCAGCGAGAAGCCGATGAACCATCCGGCGGAGGCGAGTGCACCCAACGCTCCGCCCGTGACCGACAATCGCCATTCGCGAATGGAGCCGAAGAAGCCCGAAGCGTCGCGCAGCACGAACCAGCCAACGAGGACGGAGGACTGGATTCCCAGCGAAACCACCAGCATCAGGAGGCTGCGCAGCATGAAGCTGCCCTCCGGGACGGCTTCGATCGAGGCCCGAAAGCAGATCGAGGTCAACCCGAAGAGTGCACCACTGACGACGCCCACTGCCAGCGGCTTCACCTCGAACAGCTTCGCTCCGCCGTCCCCCGGCCGCAACGAGGCCATGACGACGCCGAAGGTCACCACCAGGACCGCCAGCCAACTGCCGAGCGGAAGTCGATCACCGATCAGGGCAAAGCCGAGGACCGCGACCGTTACCGGTTCGGTCTTGATATAGGCATAGGCGACACCGAAGTCGCGCTTCTGCATGACGACCAGCATGAGCGCAGTCGCCACGATCTGGGTCACCGAACCCACGGCCGACCATGCCAACGCATCGATCGGAACGGCTGCAAGCCCTTCCCCGGTCGCGATATGGAAAATCCCCAGGAACAGGATCGCAAGCGGCAAGCCGTAGATGAAACGCACCTGCGTTCCGCCCACGGTCCCGATCCGCGAAGCCAGCCGCGATTGCGCCGCGTTGCGCAGCACTTGGGCGAGCGCCGCGGCAAGGGTGAACGGCACCCACAGCAACGTTGAATCTGTCATCATCCCCCCGGAAGCGATCAAACCACGATCAGAAGCCGAGGAAGCTTACCTGTTCGTCGAGTGGCACCCGGTCGCGCTCGAACCGGTTGACAGGCGCATCCTCGTCGCGGTGGCCGATGGCCAGGCCGCAGAACAGGATGTGCGTCTCGTCGGAAACGCCGATGTGCTCCTTGATTACACGGGCATAGAGCGACATCCATTCCTGCGGGCAACTGTCCAGCCCTTCCTCGCGCAGCAGCAGCATGATCGACTGCAACCACATGCCCACGTCCGACCACTGCGGCGGCCCCATGAAGCGCTCGAAATAGCAGACCAGCAACGCCGGCGCGCCAAAAGAGAAGATGTTCGCCCGCGTGAAGGCTTCGCGGGCTTCGGCGTCCTCGCGCTCGATACCGAGCGCGCCATACATGCTGGCACCGACCTGCTGCAGCCGGGCCAGGTGGCGGGGCGACTGGTTTGGTTCGGAAAAGCTGTACTCGATCGGGTCCTGCGGCGCGGACGCCAGCATCTTTTCCTGCAGGGCCTTGAGCGGTTCGCCGGCCAGTACGGTGGCCTGCCAGGGCTGGAAATTGCAGCCCGACGGCGTCATGCGCGCCCGGTCCAATACGCGGCGGATCACATCGAGCCCGACCGCTTCATCGCGGAACGCGCGGATCGAGCGGCGGCTGGCGACAGCCTCGGATACTTTCATCATTCTTCCTCGAACAGGCCGGCGAGCTGTTCGATCATCGTGCCGCCGAGTTGCTCGGCGTCCATGATCGTCACCGCGCGGCGATAGTAACGGGTCACGTCGTGCCCGATGCCGATGGCGACGAGTTGGACCGGCGATTTCGCCTCGATCCACTCGATCACCTTGCGCAAGTGCGCCTCGAGATACCCTGCGCTGTTTACCGACAGCGTGGAATCGTCGACCGGCGCACCGTCTGAAATGACCATGAGGATGCGGCGATCCTCGGGCCGGGCGAGCATGCGGTTGTGCGCCCAGAGCAGCGCCTCGCCGTCGATGTTCTCCTTGAGCAGCCCCTCGCGCATCATCAGGCCGAGGTTCTTGCGCGCACGGCGCCAGGGCTCATCGGCCTTCTTGTAGATGATGTGCCGCAGGTCGTTGAGGCGGCCCGGGCTGGCAGGCTTGCCGTTCGCCAGCCATGCCTCGCGGCTCTGCCCGCCCTTCCAGGCCCGTGTCGTAAAGCCGAGAATCTCCACCTTCACGCCGCAGCGCTCCAGCGTACGTGCGAGCACGTCGGCGCTGATCGCGGCAATCGAGATCGGCCGTCCGCGCATCGAACCCGAGTTGTCGAGCAACAGGGTCACGACGGTATCCTTGAACTCGACGTCGCGCTCCACCTTGTAGGACAGCGACTGTCCGGGCGATACAACCACGCGGGCGAGCCGCGCGGCGTCGAGCAGCCCCTCTTCCTGGTCGAAGTCCCAGGAGCGGTTCTGCTGGGCCATGAGGCGACGCTGGAGGCGATTGGCAAGGCGCGTGACCACGCCCTGCAGCCCCTTGAGCTGCGCATCGAGATAGGCGCGCAGGCGCGTCAGTTCTTCCTCGTCGCACAGTTCCGAAGCGCCGACCACCTCGTCGAAGGCCTCGGTGAAGACCTTGTAGTCGAAGCTGTCGGGAATGTCGGTCCAGGGCCGGTTGGGACGGACGGGAAGCATGCCCTCCTCGCCGTCCTGGCCTTCCTCGGCCTCCTGCATGTCGTCCGAGGCCTCGCCATCGGATTCGCTTTCGCCCTCGTCTTCTCCCTGGCTGGGTTCGGCAGCCATTTCCGCCGGCTGCTGCTCCTCGCCCGCGTCGGCGCCGTCTTCTTCCTGTTCGGTTTCCTCGTCGCCGTCGAGATCGTCGGAGTCCTCGGGCGGCTGCTCGATTTCCTCGGCGCGGGTCAGCTCGAGGTGCTGGAGCATGTCGAGCGAGAGGTTCTGGAAAGCCTGCTGATCGCCGATCGAATCGGCCAGCGCCTCGATATCGCCGCCGGCCTTCTCCTCGATCCAGTCGCGGATCATGTCGACGCCCGGGCGCGCAATCTCGGGGATCGGCTGTCCGGTGAGCTTTTCGCGCAGCATCAGCGCCAGCGCCGACTGCAGCGGCACCTGGTCACGCGATTCGGCGCGGGAAATGGGATCGGAGGCGATGCGCGCCTCCAGCGATGCATCGAGATTCTCGCGCATCCCGGAATAGCGGTTCGAGCCAAGCGCCTCGTAGCGCACCATCTCGACCGCGTCGTAACATGCCCGTGCCGAGGGTTCGGCGGGAGCATGACGCTGGTGCAACCTGTCGTCGTGGTGGCGCACCTTCAGCGCGAAGCTGTCGGCATAGCCGCGGGCCTGCATCGCCGCTCCGCGCGGCAGGTTGCGTCCGGGCATCGGTACCCTGAAGGTTCCCCCCGTCGAGCTTGGCGCATCGGCCGTCCAGTTGACCTCGATCTCCTTTTCATGGGCGATGGCGCGCGATGCGCCTGCCAGAACGGATTTGAAGCGGTCGGCTGGGGTCTCGTCACTCAACGGGAAGGAACCTTAGGAAACAGGGTGGATACTCAGATAGTCTGGCCGGTCTTGGCCCAGTCGGCAAGGAAGCCTTCGATGCCCTTGTCGGTCAGGACGTGCTTGAACAGGCCCTTGATGACGGCGGGCGGCATCGTGGCGACGTCGGCACCGATCTTCGCGCACTGCAGCAGGTGGATCGGGTGACGGATCGAGGCCGCGAGGATCTCGGTCTCGAATGCGTAGTTGTCGTAGATCAGGCGGATGTCCTCGATCAGCGAGATGCCGTCGAGACCGTTGTCGTCGTGGCGACCGATGAAGGGCGAGATGAAGCTCGCACCTGCCTTGGCGGCCAGCAGCGCCTGGTTGGCCGAGAAGCACAGGGTCACGTTGACCATGGTGCCGTCCGAGGTCAGCTTCTTGCAGGTCTTCAGGCCGTCGATCGTCAGCGGCACCTTGACGCAAACGTTGTCGGCGATCTTGCGCAGGATTTCGGCCTCGCGCATCATCCCTTCATGGTCGAGAGCGACGACTTCGGCCGAAACCGGACCATCGACGAGACCGCAGATTTCCTTGGTGACTTCCATGAAGTCACGGCCGGACTTGGCAATCAGCGATGGGTTGGTGGTGACGCCGTCCAGCAGGCCGGTTTCGGCAAGCTCGGCGATATCGGCAGTGTCGGCGGTGTCGACGAAAAACTTCATGGCGTGTTCCTATCGGCAAGGCAGGGAGCCGCACGGGCGATTCTGGCCCGATACGGCGATTCTGGCGCCGCTATAGGGAAGCACGCCTCCTGCGGCTAGGCCTACAGGAGCTTGAGCCCGGCAATCAGCACCGGATCGTGCGTCGCCTCCGGATTTTCGCGAATTTCCGATTCGGCGGCCCCGATCTCGTACCAGATCGCATTGTCCGCCTCGAGCGCAAGGGCATGGGCGGCGTCGGCGATGTTCACCCCGGTCAGAGAGGATATCGCCTCACTGAGGAACGGATCGTCGGCTATCCGCATCGCGCGGTCGAGCTCCGGGATCATCGCGTTAACAAGGGCCGGCCCCATCTGGTCGCGCAGATATGTCGTCGCGCCGGAATGGCCCGCGCGCAGCAGGGCAATGGCATCGGAAATCGAGATGCGGCGCACGGCATCGGCGACCACGGGCGCTGCCATGCGGGCACCGTCCTCTGCCAGGTTGTTGAGCTGGTGCTGCAGCTTTTCGCGGAACAGGTTGCTGCGCAGGATCCCCGAGAGCAGCGTCCCGGTCTTGCCGAACAGCACCGGCATGTCGATTCGCGCCACGGCGCTGTCCCAGAAGCCGTCCGGCTGGGTCAGCCGGGCGAATGCCTGCCGGGTCGAAGCCTCGAGCAACCGGCGCACCACTTCGACATAGCTGGGCGGGCCGAGCGAGGCACAGCCCGGCAAGGTCAGCGCAGCGCCTGCCAGGATACCACCCAGCACCGCGCGCCGCCCGGTCACGATCGCCTGCAGTTCACCCCCGATTTCATTCGATCCCCAATTCACAATCGCATGCTCCTTCACCTTCACGGGACCGGATGCCTATATGCCCCGGCAGATGAACCGTGTCCGACTCCTTGTCTTCAACGCCGCGCTGGGCGTCCTCGACTATCGCGTTCCCGAAGGGATGACCGTGGAGCCCGGCTCCGTGGTCGTAGGTCCGCTCGGTCCGCGGCAGGTACTCGGCATTGTCTGGGAACCGGAACGTCTGAGCGCGCAGGAAGTGCCCGACGCGAAGTTGCGCCCGCTTCTGGAAGTGCTGCCGGTACCGCCCCTGCCCGCCCGGCTGCGCCGCCTGATCGAATGGACGGCCGACTACTATTGCGCGCAGCTATCCTCCGTTGCCCGTATGGCACTGGGCAGCAGCGCAGCACTGCGGGGCGGCGGCACGACGACCGAGTATCGCCTTTCCGGCGAGGAACCCAAGCGCCTTACGCCCCAGCGTGCAGTGGCGCTCGATGCACTGCAGGGCGAGCAGGCATCGATCCGCGAGCTGGCCGAACTGGCCAGCGTCTCCGAGGGCGTCCTGCGTGGCATGGTGGGCGCCGGGCTGCTGGAGCCGGTGACGGTCGACCTCGACCGCCCCTATCCCCCGGCCCTGCCCGACTTCGACCAGCCCGAACTCAGCGAAGGCCAACGCAAGGCCGCCGACACCTTCGTTGAAGCAGTGAAGGCCCGCAAGTTCGCTCCTTTCCTGCTCGACGGCGTGACCGGCTCGGGCAAGACCGAAACCTATTTCGAAGCCGTGGCAGAGGCGATCCGCGAAGGCCGGCAGATCCTTGTACTCTTGCCCGAGATCGCCCTGACCGAGAACTTTCTGCGCCGTTTCGAGCAGCGCTTCGGAGTCTCGCCGGTGCAGTGGCACTCTTCGCTCAAGGCCAGCGAACGCCGCCGCGCCTGGCGCGCGATCGCCTTCGGAGAAGCGCAAGTCGTCGTCGGCGCGCGCTCGGCCCTGTTCCTGCCTTATCCCAAGCTGGGGCTGATCGTCGTCGACGAAGCCCACGAGGTCTCGTTCAAGCAGGACGACGGCGTACGCTACAATGCCCGCGACGTGGCCGTGATTCGCGCCAAGTTCGAGCAGATCCCGGTCATCCTCGCCAGCGCGACGCCCGCGCTCGAATCGATGCAGCTTGCCGAAGCCGGGGTCTATCGCAAGATCGATCTGCCGGACCGCTTCGGCGGCGCGACGCTGCCGCAGATCAACATTCTCGACTTGCGCCAGGAGCCGCCCGAGCGCGGACGCTGGCTCGCCCCGCGCCTCGTCGATGAAATGAAGGAACGACTGGCGCGCGGCGAGCAGTCGCTGCTGTTCCTCAATCGGCGCGGCTATGCCCCGCTCACCCTATGCCGCAATTGCGGCTACCGCTTCCAGTGCCCCAACTGCACCGCCTGGCTGGTCGAACATCGTTTCTCGCAGCGCCTCGCCTGCCATCACTGCGGCCACGAAACGCCGGTCCCCGAGGCCTGCCCCGATTGCGGGACTGCCGACTGCCTCGTTGCCTGCGGACCGGGCGTCGAGCGTATTGCCGACGAAGTCGCCGAGATCCTGCCCGAGGCCCGCACGGCGCTGGTCACTTCGGACACCATGAACAATCCCGAGGCGATCGCCGAATTCGTGGCAATGGCCGAGGGCCGCGCGATCGACGTGATCATTGGGACCCAGCTCGTTACCAAGGGCTATCACTTCCCCGAGCTGACACTGGTCGGCGTCGTCGATGCCGACCTCGGTCTGGAAGGCGGAGACTTGCGCGCGGCAGAGCGCACCTACCAGCAGGTCGCACAGGTCGCCGGGCGCGCCGGGCGTGGCGAGAAGCCGGGCGAAGTGCTGATCCAGACCCGCCATCCGGAAGCCTCCGTGATCGCGGCGCTGGCCGCGGGAGACCGCGATGCGTTCTACGCGGCCGAGACCGAGGCCCGCCGCGATGCAGGCGCGCCGCCGTTCGGGCGCTGGGCCGCGATTATCGTCTCATCGGAAGACCTGTCCGAAGCCCAGTCCGCCGCCCGCGCCATCGGCGGCACCGCGCCCGACCATCCCGACATGCTCGTCCTCGGCCCCGCGCCTGCCCCGCTGTCACTGCTGCGCGGACGCCACCGCTTCCGCCTCCTGATCAACGCGCGGCGCTCGGCGGAACTGCAGCGCTACTTGCGCGAATGGCTCGACCCGCTGGAATTCCCGCGCGGCGTGCGCGTCCATATCGACATCGATCCCTACAGCTTCGTGTGACCTAGCCCCGGTCCGGCGCTTCCCGCTCGCGTTTGAGCAGTTCGCGCTTGATCGCTTCGCCATAGGCATAACCGCCAAGCGAACCGTCTGACCGGATCACTCGGTGGCAGGGGATGAGGACGGCGACATTGTTCGCGCCATTGGCCGAGCCCGCCGCACGTACCGCCGCGGGCTTGCCGATGGCCGCTGCGATCTGCGCATATGTGCGCGTCTCGCCCGCAGGTATCCGCTGCAGTTCCTGCCAGACCGCCTCCTGGAAGGCGGTACCCTGAACGTCGAGAGGAATGCTGCGGGAATCGCCCGGCTGCTCGACCGCGGCAACGACCCGGCGCAGAAGGCCTGCGAATTCCTCGCCGCCTTCCACCAGCGTGGCCTTGGGGAAGCGGGCGACCAGGTCCTCAAGTGCTTCCGCGAAGGACAGTCTGCACACGCCCTTGCCCGTGGCGGCCACGAGCATCTCGCCAAGGCTGGTCGGGACCACCGCCCAGTGGATCGTCACGCCCTTGCCCCCGTCACGCCACGCCGAAGGGCTCATGCCCAGCTTTCCCTCGCTGGCTTCGTAGAATCGAGAAGAAGCACCGAAACCCGCGTCGTAGATGGCCTCTGTCACGTTCGCTCCCCCGCTCATCGCATCGCCTGCCCGGCGCAGCTTCAGTGCGCGCGCATAGACTGCCGGCGACAACCCGACCGCACGCTTGAACAGGCGCTGAAAATGGGTCGGGCTATATCCTGTCAGTTCGGCAAGCTCCTCTAGCGAAGGTGCCTGCTCTGCCTCCTTGATCCGGCCGATGGCCACCCGGAGAGCCTCTTCATCGCGCGAGACGTCACCGGGTCGACAGCGCAGGCACGGACGAAGCCCCGCTGCCTCGGCTGCGCGAGCCTCCTCGAAGAAGCGCACGTTCTCGCGCCGGGGATGGCGCGCCGAGCAGGACGGGCGGCAATAGATGCCGGTCGACAGTACCCCGGTCACGAACCGACCGTCGAACTTCCGGTCGCGCTCGAGCACCGCCTGCCAGGCGCGCTCCTCGTTCAATCCGGCTTCTGCAAGGCTCACTGATCCGCTCCATGGCGCTCTATGCGCGCTGCGAAACATCCATAGGCGGCATTGTGCACATGGATGCAAGCCACGTCACGATTGGCGAAGAGCCGGTCGATGCCGTCTTCCACCTTCCCAGGGCCAACAAGCAGGGCATCGACCATCATGCCGCCCTGCGCGAATCCCCTCAGCGACAGATGCCGCCCATCGAATACGGGAGGCAGGCAATCGACATAAGGTTCGCACTCTTCGGCAAGCTCACGAACGAATATCGCATGGGTGGTGCGATAGGGATTATCCACCGGATGGCTGACAAAATTGAGCAGGAGCACGCTCTCGCCCCTGTCGGCATCGCGCAGGCTAATCCGGCACGGAAACCCCCGATCCGCGTCAGCGACTAGCCGCAGCGCCCCTATTCGCGCCAGTTCCTGTCCATCCATCGAAAAATAGGGAGCGAACGAAGATCTCGGCAGACCCATGATTCGGTACGTCATCGCAGGCAACTCCACGGCTGTTTCCGCCATAGTTGCACCCCTGCAGAACCACCGCTTCCCGCGCCTTGCTTTTAAACCGCTTTTCGCAGCATTGTCTCCAAGCACCTTCGGGTGCCTTGCATCATGACAATATCGTCGCTATGCGCGCCCCGTCTGCGGGCCGGGGGGTGCGTTACTTGCGCACGTCCGTAACAGTGCCCCAGCCCACCCGATGTAAGGAAAGAACACGCGTGGAGAATTCCGGCGGCATAAAAGCCAGCTTGCAAGGGCGCTACGCTTCGGCGCTATTTGATCTTGCCAGCGAGAACGGCACCGTTTCGGCGGTTGAGTCCGACCTTGAGAAAGTCGGTCAGGCGATCGGCGAGAGCGCTGACTTCGCAGCACTGATTCGCAACCCGCAGGTGAGCCGCGAGGCCGCCGGAAAGGTTGTCGATGCCGTCAGCGGCGTTCTGGGCCTTTCGGACCTCACCAAGAATTTCCTGGGCGTGCTTGCGGCCAACCGCCGCCTCTCCGCCCTGCCCGAGATCATTCGCGCCTTCGCCGCGATCGCAGCCGCCCAGCGCGGCGAAGCGACCGCCGACATCACTTCCGCTCATGCGCTGACCGACGAACAGGTCGAACAGCTGCGCCAGAAGCTGGAAGTTCGCGAAGGCCGCAAGGTCAAGGTCAAGACGAGCGTCGATCCCGACCTGCTCGGCGGCCTTGTCGTCACTATCGGTTCCAAGCGCATCGACAGCTCGATCCGCACCCGTCTCAATTCGCTCGCCCAGGCCATGAAGGGCTAAGAAAGGCAGAACAATGGATATCCGCGCAGCAGAAATCTCGAAGGTCATCAAGGACCAGATCGCCAGCTTCGGCACCGAAGCCCAGGTTTCCGAAGTCGGCTCGGTTCTGTCGGTCGGTGACGGCATTGCCCGCATTCACGGCCTCGACAAGGTGCAGGCCGGCGAAATGGTCGAGTTCGCCAACGGCGTGCAGGGCATGGCGCTCAACCTCGAAGCCGATAACGTCGGCGTCGTGATCTTCGGCTCGGACGCCGAGATCAAGGAAGGCGACACCGTCAAGCGCACGAACACCATCGTCGACGTTCCCGTCGGCAAGGGCCTGCTCGGCCGCGTGGTCGACGCCCTCGGCAACCCGATCGACGGCAAGGGCCCGATCGAAGCCACCGAGCGTCGCCTCGTCGAAACCAAGGCTCCGGGCATCATTCCGCGCAAGTCGGTTCACGAGCCCGTGCAGACCGGCCTCAAGGCCATCGACGCCCTCGTTCCCGTCGGCCGTGGCCAGCGCGAGCTGATCATCGGTGACCGTCAGACCGGCAAGACCGCCGTTGCCATCGACACCTTCATCAACCAGAAGGATGCGAACAAGGGCAACGACGAGAGCAAGAAGCTCTACTGCATCTACGTCGCCGTTGGCCAGAAGCGCTCGACCGTCGCGCAGATCGTGCGTCAGCTCGAAGAAAACGGCGCGATGGAATACTCCATCGTCATCGCCGCAACCGCTTCGGAACCCGCTCCGCTGCAGTACCTCGCGCCCTACACCGGGGCCGCGATGGGCGAATTCTTCCGCGACAACGGCATGCACGCCGTCATCGTGTACGACGACCTTTCCAAGCAGGCCGTCGCCTACCGTCAGATGTCGCTGCTGCTCCGCCGTCCGCCGGGCCGCGAAGCTTACCCGGGCGACGTTTTCTACCTGCACAGCCGCCTCCTCGAGCGCGCGGCCAAGATGAACGACGACAACGGCGCCGGCTCGCTGACCGCCCTGCCGATCATCGAAACCCAGGCAGGCGACGTCTCGGCCTACATTCCGACCAACGTGATTTCGATCACCGACGGCCAGATCTTCCTTGAAACCGGCCTGTTCTACCAGGGCATCCGTCCGGCCATCAACGTGGGTCTGTCGGTGTCGCGCGTCGGCGGTTCGGCCCAGACCAAGGCGATGAAGAAGGTCGCCGGCTCGATCAAGCTCGAGCTCGCCCAGTACCGCGAAATGGCTGCCTTCGCGCAGTTCGGTTCGGACCTCGACGCTTCGACCCAGAAGCTGCTCAACCGCGGCGCTCGCCTGACCGAGCTGCTCAAGCAGAAGCAGTTCTCGCCGCTGGCCTTCGAAGAGCAGACCGTGTCGATCTTCGCCGGCACCAACGGCTACCTCGACGGCATCGCGGTCTCCAAGGTCACCGAGTACGAAGCTGAAATGCTCAGCTTCATGCACGAAAAGCACGCCGACGTGCTCGAACTGATCCGCACGACCAAGGACTTCGGCGACGAAGCCAAGGCGAAGACCAAGGCAGCGCTCGACGCGTTCGCCAAGCAGTTCGCCTGAGATTGACCTGATCTTCCGTTCCGGTCTGCCCGCGAGGCAGCCGGAGCGGAACAAGGAGAGAAACGAGTGGCTTCGCTCAAGGAACTCAAAGGCCGCATCAACTCGGTCAAATCGACCCAGAAGATCACCAAGGCCAAGCAGATGGTCGCCGCGGCCAAGCTGCGCAAGGCGCAGGCGGCGGCCGAGTCCGCGCGTCCCTATGCTTCGCGCCTCGCCGAGGTGATGGGCTCGCTCGCCAGCAAGATCACGGTCAGCGACAACAGCCCCAAGCTGCTCGCCGGCACCGGCAGCGACCAGATCCACCTGCTCGTCGTCGCGAACTCGGACAAGGGCCTGTGCGGCGCGTTCAACGCGAACATCGTCAAGGCCGCCCGCGTCAAGGCGAAGGAACTGGAAGCACAGGGCAAGACCGTGCTCTTCTACCTCATCGGCCGCAAGGGCCGCGCGGTAATCAAGCGCGAGTACCCCAAGCAGATCGCCAAGATGTTCGACACCACCGACGTGCGTGATCCGGGCTTCAACGAGGCCGAGAAGGTCGCGAACGAACTCGTCGCCATGTACGAGGACGGTCAGTTCGACATCGCGCACCTGTTCTACTCGAAGTTCCGCTCGGCGCTCGTCCAGGAGCCGACCAGCCAGCAGATCATTCCGGTCCCCGCGCCCAAGGCCGCCGTTGCCGAAAGCGACGCCGTGGTCGAGTACGAACCGGACGAGGAAGACATCCTCGCTGCCCTGCTGCCGCGCTACCTGCGCACGCAGATCTTCGGCGCACTGCTTGAAAACGCCGCTTCCGAGCAGGGCGCGTCCATGACCGCCATGGACAACGCGACCCGCAACGCTGGCGATTTGATCAACAAGCTTACCATCCAGTACAACCGCAGCCGCCAGGCCGCGATTACCACCGAACTCGTCGAAATCATCGCGGGCGCGGAAGCGCTCTAAGACATCGCAGGCAAGGAAACCAAAATGGCCACCGCACCCGTGCTCAACCAGACCACTACCGGCAAGATCAGCCAGGTCATCGGCGCCGTCGTCGACGTGACCTTCGAAGGCGAGCTGCCCGCAATTCTCTCCGCGCTCGAGACCGACAACAACGGTCGCAAGCTCGTGCTCGAAGTTGCCCAGCACCTCGGCGAGAACACTGTCCGCACCATCGCCATGGACGGCACCGACGGCCTCACCCGCGGCCAGGACGTCGTCAGCACCGGCGCCCAGATCTCGGTCCCTGTCGGTCCCAAGACCCTCGGCCGCATCATGAACGTCGTCGGTGAGCCGATCGACGAGCGCGGCCCGATCGGTGCCGAGCAGTCGGCCCCGATCCACGCCAAGGCTCCGGAATTCGTCGACCAGTCGACCGAAGCCGCGATCCTCGTCACCGGCATCAAGGTCATCGACCTTCTCGCGCCTTACGCCAAGGGCGGCAAGATCGGCCTGTTCGGCGGCGCCGGCGTGGGCAAGACGGTTCTCATCCAGGAACTGATCAACAACATCGCCAAGGGCCACGGCGGCGTGTCGGTCTTCGCGGGCGTCGGTGAACGTACCCGTGAAGGTAACGACCTCTACCACGAGTTCCTCGACGCCGGCGTTATCGCCAAGGACGCCGAAGGCAACGCCACTTCGGAAGGTTCGAAGGTCGCCCTCGTTTTCGGTCAGATGAACGAGCCCCCGGGCGCCCGCGCTCGCGTCGCTCTCTCGGGCCTGACCATGGCCGAGTACTTCCGCGACCAGGAAGGCCAGGACGTTCTGTTCTTCGTCGACAACATCTTCCGCTTCACCCAGGCGGGTTCGGAAGTGTCGGCACTGCTCGGCCGTATTCCTTCGGCCGTGGGCTATCAGCCGACCCTGGCGACCGACATGGGCGCCCTGCAGGAACGCATTACTTCGACCACCAAGGGCTCGATCACCTCGGTCCAGGCCATCTACGTTCCCGCGGACGACCTTACCGACCCGGCGCCGGCGACCTCGTTCGCGCACCTTGACGCAACGACCACGCTGAACCGCGCCATCTCCGAGCTCGGCATCTATCCGGCCGTCGACCCGCTCGACTCGACCTCGCGCGTGCTTGAGCCCCGCGTTGTCGGCCAGGAGCACTACGAAACCGCTCGCAAGGTCCAGGAGACCCTGCAGAAGTACAAGTCGCTCCAGGACATCATCGCCATTCTCGGCATGGACGAGCTCTCGGAAGAGGACAAGCTGACCGTCGCCCGCGCGCGCAAGATCCAGCGCTTCCTCTCGCAGCCGTTCCACGTGGCCGAAGTCTTCACCGGCATTCCGGGCAAGTTCGTCCAGCTCGAAGACACCATCAAGTCGTTCAAGGCCGTTGTCGACGGTGAGTACGACCACCTGCCGGAAGCGGCCTTCTACATGGTCGGCGGCATCGAAGAGGCCATTGCCAAGGCCAAGAAGCTGGCTGAGGACGCGTAAGTCTCATGGCACTGCACTTCGAACTCGTTACGCCGGCGAAGCTCGTCCGCTCGGAGGACGTCCACATGGTGGTCGTCCCCGGCACGGAAGGCGAGTTCGGCGTGCTCCAGGGCCATGCGCCCTTCATGTCGACGGTCGCCGACGGCGCCCTCAAGGTCTACCGGACCGAGAACGGCGCTCCGGAAGAGATCATCATCACCGGTGGCTTCGCTGAAGTCGGCGATACCGGCCTGACGGTTCTCGCCGAACACGTCGAAGGCTGATTTCGACAGCCAGAAACGCCGAAAAGGGGCGTCGCCGGAACACGGCGGGGCCCCCTTTTTTTTT
>NZ_CCBH010000201.1:0-15552 GCF_001368935.1 Novosphingobium sp. KN65.2 | reverse complement strand
AAAAGTTTCATGAAACCCCGGTCAGGCCAAAATCACCAAGCCTCCACAAGACCCTCACACTACATGGGGCCTCGCCCAACAGACGCAAGGTACACACCCGGGGCCGGCACGCAGCAGCGGACTTCGCCTTCGCCCAGCCAGTGCCCCTCCCCGCTGCCGGATCGGGCAGACCCCGCTCGCGTAGAGCCTTGGTTAACACCCACATGCTATCACGCTCGGCAATGCCGAAGTCATCGCGCAACCGGATAGACACACGAATGCCCCGTATCGCCGTTATCGTTCCCGCCTATGGCGTGGCCCACCTTGTCGGCGAGGCTCTCGATTCCCTGCTCGCGCAGGATTACGCGGACTGGGAATGCATGGTCATCGACGATGGCGCACCCGACGATGTGGCAGGAGCCGTCGCTCCCTACTTGCACGACCCCCGCATCCGATTCCTCCAATCCGCCAACAAGGGCGTATCGGCTGCCCGCAACGCCGCCATCGCAGCGAGTTGCGCGCCGCTGATCGCTTTGCTGGACGGGGACGACCGGTTCCGCCCCACCTATCTGTCGACAATGGTCAGTCTGTTCGAGGCCGAGCCGGAAGTTCGCCTGGCCACCTGCAATGCCCTGATCTTCGGCGCCGTCGCCCGCGAACGTTTGTGCTTCAATGCCGGACAGGGAAGCGGCGATGGCCTGCACGGCACGCTTGCCGACGTGTTGGACCGCAGCTTCGGTGTCTATATCGGCTCGACCTTTCGCCGAGCGGACTTCGACGCCATTGGCGGCTTCGACACGACAATGGCCCAATCCGAGGACTTCGATCTCTGGGTCCGCCTGATGCAACTGGGCGGTCCGGCCCGCTATGTCGATGCAGTGCTCGGCGAGTACCGGGTACGCAGCAATTCGGCCTCGGCCCACGCGGGCCGCATGCTGATGGGCAACCTCAAGGTCTATGAAAAGGCCCGCGCCGCCCTGCCCGTCGACGCGCCCGAACAGGCATTGCTCGCTCGCCTCGCATCAGACAGCGCGCAGGCGCTGGCCTTCGAGCATGCCATCGACCGCGTCGTGGACGGCGATACCTCCCGTGGCCTGGCCGAACTCAAGGCCGTGCGCTCACGCGTCAAAGGACCGGTGTGGAACCTGTCTTTCGCTCTCTGGAACATCCTGCCTTCGCTCGCGCGCCCGATGCTATCGTGGCGCCGCAATGCGCATCGCCGCGGCAACCAGTCGACGGGAACGCTGGGAACCTTGCTGCAGAAGGCCAGTGGCCAGTGACGAGCGCCGTGGAAGCCGATACCTACGCCGGACCAACCCTGCGCCAGAAAGTGCGCAGTGCAGTGATCTGGCGGTCAGGAACGCAGATCCTGGGCCAGGTGATCTCCTGGCTGGCGACATTCCTGGTCATCCGCATCCTGTCGCCTGGCGACTACGGCCTCTACGCGATGACGTCGGTCGTGCTGGGGCTGCTGGCGCTGCTCAATGGCTACGGCCTGGCCAACGCCTATATCCAGAAGAGCGAGACGAGCGCGCAGATGCTGCGCCAGCTCTTCGGCATGCTGATCGTCCTGAACGGCGTGCTCGCCACGATCCAGATTCTCACTGCGCCGCTGGTCGCTGCGTATTACGAGCAACCGGTCGTCGCCGACATGTTGCGGGTACAGGCGCTGATCTATCTAACGAATCCCTTCCTTGCGCTGGGTTACGCGATCCTTTCGCGCGAAATGGACTTTCGCCGACAGGCACAGGTCAATATCGCCTCGGCGCTGATCGGTGCCTTTGCAGCACTCGGCGGCGCGCTGGCGGGCATGGGCGCCTGGACTCTCGTCCTCGCTCCGATTGCACTGTTCTCGAGCCGCGCGATCGGCATGGCGCTGGTGGCGCGCGCCTTCACCTGGCCAAGCTTCAACTTCAACGGGGTTTGGGACATTGCCCGCTATGGCGGGATGATGACCGTTTCCAGCCTGTTCTGGTTCGTGCAGACCCAGGCCGACGTCGTCATCGCCGGCCGTGCGTTCCCGGTGCATGAACTGGGAATCTATACGACGTCGCTGTTCCTCGCACAGATCTTCGTCACCAAGGTGGTGCCGCCACTGAACGAAGTGGCCTTTTCCGCCTATGCGCGGGTCAAGGACGACAGGGACGCGCTCGCGTCCGGCTTTGTCGCTTCGACCCGGCTCATCATGCTTCTCGCCCTGCCCATGTGTCTTGGCCTCGCCGCCACGGCACAGCCGCTGATCCATGTCATGCTGGGGGACAAGTGGCTTGAGGCCACCCCGGTCGTAAGGCTTCTGGCGCTGGCCATGCCATTCATGACCCTGCACGTCCTGCTTGCTCCGGCGACCAATGCCGTCGGCAAACCCGGCCTGGCAACGCGCACGACGGCGCTGGGTGCCGTGCTGATGCCCGCAGCCTTTCTCGTCGGCGCGCAATTCGGCAGTACCGGCATCGCCGCAGCCTGGCTGATCGCTTACCCGCTGCTGGCGACCTTCGCCCTCGCCTGGTCATTGCCTGCCATCGGCACAACGACCGGCGCTTTCGCCCGGGCCTTGTACGCTCCGGTACTGGCGGCATTGACCATGGCCCTTGGCGTCACCCTGCTCGACCAAGCCATCGGCACCCTTGCGCCGGTCGTTCGCCTTGTCGCGCTGATAGCGACGGGCGCGGCAATTTACGGAGCGCTTCTGTTCGTCTTTGCCCGCCGGAGCCTGTTCGAGCTGGCCAGCTTCGTCCTGCGCCGCTGAAGGGCTGCGCTCAGGCGCGCAATGCCGCGATCGCCCGATGCGTGGCGTCGGTATAGGCGTCCCGGTGATAACGGTAGGTGCCGACGAAATGGATGAAGCTCACGCCTGCGGGCGGCGCTTCATTCCAGAAGTTCATGTAGCGCGCATAGGGAAGCAGGACCGGCTCGTCCTCCGCCGTGATGATGACGTTCGACATGACCTGTTCGCTGCCCCATTGTCGCCAACGATCGCGGCCCAGCAATGCCGAAGCCTCGCGCGAGAAGGCATCGGCTACGCCGCGATCAAAGCCGCCGGGTGCAAAACCTGCAAACCCGGCGCAGCCACGGGCATAACGGCGCGGATGCGGCAGACCCGCATCGATCCTCTCCAGCGTCGCTTCGGCCAGAAGCTGAATATGGACATCGCGCCCCAGCTGCTCGGGATCGGCGGCATAGCACCCAACCGGTTGAAGCTCGCAATCGACGCCGCCGCGAAGGGTGAAGTTTCGCCCCTGCTCTATGGCTTCGAGCACTTCATCGACCGGTCCGGTTGTGACCGTGTCGGAATCGAGCTGGATCACGTAGGCATCGCGGCGCAGCGCCAGCAGCGTCAGCAGACGCTCCCAACAGCCCCCACTCGGGCAATCGCCCGTTTCGACAGAGGCAATCGCGAGAATCTCAGGCTTGCCGAGATGCCGGTCGAGCACGGCCTTGTCCGCATGCGTCAGCGTGCCATCGTCGAGGATCACGAAGCGTCCGCGCTGCAGTTGCGCATGGAGCGACTTGGCTGCCACCAGATAGGGCAGGAGAACTCTCGTGCCGATCATGGAAAAGACGATGACGCCATCTTCGCGAGGCTGGACCGGCGGTGTCGCCAGAACCGCCTTCGCCGCCCGGTTGTGGCGCAACTCGCGCAGCTTGCGCAGCCCTCTGTCCATAAACTTCGACATCACTGCGCGGCGGTATCATGCGAGCGTTAAGCAATCGCCAATCGTTCAGGGGGCCAAGTCGTCCCAATTCCTTTGTTTGCGGCCGGCTTGGTGGTAAAGTCCCGTAGCCACAAATAAGAAAAACCGACTGCCCGGGAGCAGGAAATGACAGGCACGGCGTTCGCTTTGGCGGCGGCCCTGATCGCGCATTCGGCGATAGCTGCCACGCCAGCACAATCGATCCCTGACGACAGCGATGCCGCCGGCGAAATCCTCGAGGCCCAGCCTGACGCCGACGACCGTATGACCATCGGGGTCGCGATCCACGGCGAGGGGCCCTACCAGTTCCTCATCGATACCGGCTCGCAGAACACGGTGCTGTCGACCGCGCTCGCCAGATCGCTCGGTCTGAGGACCGGTCCGAGCACCAAGGTGATAAGCCTGGCCGGGGTGGACGAGGCGGAAACGGCACGGATCGATTCCATCGATGTCGGGCAACGCACCTTCTACGACCTCACCGTGCCCCTGCTGCAGGACCGGCATATCGGCGCGGACGGCATTCTGGGCACCGACAGCTTGCAGCACCAGCGCGTCGTCCTCGATTTCGACCGCAACACCATACAGATCGGCGACCCCCACGATTTCGACCGCAACGGCAGCTATGAAATCACGGTTCGCGCCCGCAAGCGCTCCGGCCAACTGATCGTGACGCAGGCCATGATCGACGGCATCCGCACTTCGGTTGTCATCGATACCGGCTCCAGCAGCACGATCGGCAATCGCGCGCTGGAACGGGCCATGCGCGAACACAAGAAAGGCACCGGGATGCTGACGTCGGTTACCGGGCAGACGCTTCCCATCAATTTCGGCCTCGCGCAAAAGCTCAAGCTGGATTCGCTGGAAGTCACCAATGTGCTTATCGCCTTCGCCGATGCCCCGGCGTTCAAGGCTCTCGACCTTGAAAGGCGCCCCGCGATCTTCCTCGGCATGCGCGAATTGCGGGCATTCCGGCGCGTGGCGATCGACTTCACGACGCGAAAGATCCTGTTCGATCTGCCCGGTTGAGATTGTGTAACCGCCAAGGTTCCCTAAATAGCGGCGATGCCACCCGATACAGCCGTGAACAATCCCAACGCCCGCCATGACGGCTGGCGCACGCTTCTGAGGTTCCTTCCTTACCTCTGGCCCGCCGACAACAAGGCCCTGCGCTGGCGGATCGTGTTCGCCTGTATCTTCATCCTCGCGTCCATCGGGACGCAGCTTACCCTGCCCTACCTGCTCAAGTGGGCCGTCGATGCGATGGGCGCGACCGGTCCGAAGCTGGTGCAGCTGGCGATGCTCACGGTGCTGGGCTACTCGGCCGGGCGCTTTGCGCAGACCGGCTTCGACAACTTGCGCAACATCGTCTTCGAGCGGGTCGGTCAGGATGCGACGCGCTCACTGGCGGAGAACGTCTTCGGCCAGCTCCATCGCCTGAGCCTGCGCTTCCACCTCGGGCGGCGTACCGGAGAGATCACCAAGACCATCGAGCGCGGCACCAAGAGCATCGACACGATGCTCTACTTCATGCTGTTCAACATCGCCCCCACGGTGATCCAGCTCGCGGTCGTCGCGGTCATCTTCTACATCAACTTCGGATGGGGCCTCGTCGCCGCCACGGCCGTCGCGATCGCCGCCTATATCTGGGTAACGCGCACGATCACCGAATGGCGCACCAAACTGCGCGAGCAGATGAACCGGCTCGACGGACAGGCCCTGGCCCGCGCCGTCGACTCGCTGCTCAACTACGAGACGGTAAAGTACTTCTCGGCAGAACACCGCGAGGAAGAGCGCTATGCCCAGGCAACGCGCGCCTATGCGGCTGCCGCGGTCAAGAGCGAGAACTCGCTTGGCATGCTCAACATCGCTCAGGCGGTGATCGTCAACCTGCTCATGGCATGCGCCCTCGCCTATACCGTCTGGGGCTGGTACCGCGGCCAGTACACCGCCGGTCAGCTCGTCTTCGTGCAGACCTATCTGACGCAGCTGTTCCGTCCGCTCGACATGCTGGGCATGGTCTATCGCACGATCCGGCAGGGCCTGATCGACATGGCCGAGATGTTCCGCCTGCTCGACGAGCCCCAGGAAGTTTCGGACAGGCCCGGCGCGCCGGCACTTGTCATCCGGCGCCCCTCGGTGGTCTTCGACAATGTCGTGTTCGGTTACGAGAAGGATCGCCAGATCCTCCACGGCCTCTCCTTCGAAGTTCCGGCAGGCCGCAACTATGCCATCGTCGGCCCATCGGGCGCGGGCAAGTCGACGCTCGCCCGCCTGCTTTTCCGCTTCTACGATCCGCAGGGCGGGCGCATCCTGATCGACGGACAGGACATCAAGGACGTCACTCAGGCATCGCTGCGCGCCGCAATCGGGATCGTCCCGCAGGACTCGGTGCTGTTCAACGACACCATCGGCTACAATATCGGTTATGGCCGCGACGATGCGACCCAGGCGGATATCGAGGAAGCCGCCCGCGGCGCCGCGCTCATGGGCCTGATCGATCGCCTGCCGCAAGGTTTCGCAACCGAGGTAGGCGAACGCGGCCTCAAGCTCTCTGGGGGCGAGAAGCAGAGGGTCGCCATCGCCCGCACGCTCGTCAAGAATCCGCCGATACTGCTTCTCGACGAAGCGACCAGCGCGCTCGACACCCGAACCGAGCAGGACATCCTGGCCACCCTCCACCGGGTCGCGGAACACCGCACCTCGCTCTCCATCGCGCACCGCCTCTCGACCATCGCCGATGCCGATTCCATCCTCGTCCTGCAGGAAGGCAGACTGGCCGAAAGCGGCACTCACGGGCAGCTCTTGCGTGCGGGCGGGCTCTATGCCGAGATGTGGGCACGCCAGGCCTCCGAGACCGACGAGCTGGGCGAAGCCGCCGAATAAGGCTCGGGCCGGGACCGCGATCCGCCCTCGAGGCGGCCTGCGCCCGACCGCCTCCGAGCCGCGACGGGTTGCATTCGCACTCGCAACACGGCAAAAGCCGCGCCACTCGCTTGGACCCGGTGCAATTCCGGGTGGCTATCCCGGCCGCCGATCCGCCGGGCAACATCATACATGTTCACTGGCACGCCCGCGTGCTTCGCGGGTCGCGGACATGTGCATGATGCGGACTTTGCATGACTGATACCCTTTCCCGATTTCGCCAGGACTGGCTCGGCAACATCCGGGCCGACGTGCTTGCCGGCCTCGTCGTCGGACTCGCGCTCATTCCCGAAGCTATCGGCTTCTCGATCATCGCCGGGGTCGATCCGGCTGTAGGCCTCTGGGCCTCGGTGGCGATCGCCATCGTGATCTCGTTCACCGGCGGGCGTCCGGGCATGATCTCGGCCGCGACTGCGGCAGTCGCGGTCCTCGTGGGGCCGCTGGTTCGCGAACATGGCGTGGAATATCTCTTCGCGGCGACGATCCTCATGGGCGTGTTCCAGATCATTGCCGGCCTGCTGCGGCTCAACCTGGTGATGCAGTTCGTCTCGCGCTCGGTCATCACCGGTTTCGTGAACTCGCTCGCCATCCTGATCTTCATGGCGCAGCTGCCGCAGCTGATGAACGTGACCTGGCACACTTATGCGATGGTCATTGCCGGGCTCGCGATGATCTACACGCTGCCGCGCCTGACCAAGGCCGTTCCTTCACCGCTGATCTCGATCCTGGTCCTCTCGGCGATCTCGATTTCGATGGGCCTGCCAGTTCACACCGTGGGCGACATGGGCGAACTGCCTTCCGGCCTGCCCTCGTTCGGCCTGCCGCAAGTGCCGCTCACGCTGGAAACTCTCCAGATCGTAGCGCCTACCGCGCTCGCCATGGCGGCCGTCGGCCTGCTCGAATCGCTGCTGACCGCGCAGATCGTCGACGACATGACCGACACCGATTCGTACAAGCGCTATGAATGCCGCGGCCAGGGCATCGCCAACATCGTCTCTGCCCTGTTCGGCGGCATGGGCGGCTGCGCGATGATCGGCCAGTCGGTGATCAACGTAACCTCCGGCGGCCGCGGCCGCCTGTCGACTTTCGTCGCCGGCTTCTTCCTGTTCATCCTGCTGGCGGTGCTCGGACCGTGGGTTGGCCGGGTGCCGATGCCCGCCCTCGTCGCGGTAATGATCATGGTCTCGATCGGCACGTTCTCGTGGAACTCGATCCCGAACCTTCGCCGCCACCCGTGGCAAAGCTCGGTGGTCATGCTCACGACCGTCGTGACCGTCGTCTCCACCCACGACCTCTCGAAGGGCGTGATCGCCGGCGTGCTGCTGTCCGGCATCTTCTTTGCGCAGAAGGTCCAGCGCCTGTTCCGCGTCGAACGGACCCAGGAAGGCGACACCGCCACTTACCGCGTCTCGGGCGAGATCTTCTTCGCCTCGGTGCATCGCTTCGTCGAGCAGATGCAGGCCGGCCAGGAAACCGCGCCCAACGTGGTCATCGACATGACCCACGCCCACCTGTGGGACATCTCCTCGGTCGGCGCGCTCGACAAGATCGTCGGCAAGCTGGACCAGGGCGGCGCCAGCGTGAAGGTGATCGGATACAACGAGGCGAGCAAGGACATCGTCGACAAGTTCGGCCTGCACGACAAGACCGGCTTCGAACTCGGCACCGTCCCGCACTGACAAAACGAAAGGGCCCCCGCCGCACCGTGCGACAGGGGCCCTCTCCGACCTTTACGAACCTTTATTTGACGACGTCGGCCTCGTGCCAGACCACCGCCTGCGCCGCCTTCATGCAGTTCTCGGCCGTATCCCACGAAATCATGGGCGAACCGTAAAGGCGCCATCCCTGCGCCAGCGCCTCGGACACGCGCTCGCAAAAGGCACGGTCGTCCTTGCCGGTAAGCAGGCGATAGATCGGGCGGTCTTCGGGCGTCTGGTACATGGTTTGGCCTCTCCTCAGAGAATGTACTTGGACAGGTCCGCGTTGCCCGCAAGACCTTCCAGCTTGTCGCGCACGTAAGCCCGGTCGATGGTCACCGTTTCACCGGTACGGTCCTCGGCTTCGAAGCTCAGTTCCTCGAGCAGCTTTTCCATCACTGTCTGCAGGCGGCGGGCACCGATGTTCTCGACACTTTCGTTCACCTGCGCGGCGATCTTCGCCACTTCCTGAACCGCATCGGCCGTCACGTGGACCTTGACGTCTTCGGTGCCGAGCAAGGCGCTGTACTGTTCAACGAGATTGGCGCGCGTTTCCGAAAGAATACGCACGAAATCTTCCTCCGTCAGCGCCTTCAGTTCGACGCGAATCGGCAGGCGGCCCTGCAGTTCGGGCAGCATGTCGCTCGGCTTGGCGACATGAAAGGCGCCCGAGGCGATGAACAGGACATGGTCGGTCTTCATCGGACCGTACTTGGTGGCAACGGTCGTGCCCTCGATCAGCGGCAGCAGGTCGCGCTGCACGCCCTCGCGCGAGACGGAGCCGCCGCGCACGTCGGACACGGCGATCTTGTCGATCTCGTCGATGAAGACGATGCCGTTGGTCTCCGCATTGGCCAGCGCCGTGCGGGCCACGTCGTCCTGGTCCATGCGCTTTTCGGATTCTTCGTCGACCAGCTTGTCCCAGGCTTCGGGCACCTTCATCCGCCGACGCTTGAGCTGGTTCTGGCCGAATGCCTTGCCCATGATGTCGGACAGGTTGATCATCCCGACCGAGCCGCCCATGCCCGGAATCTCCATCGGGGCGGAGGGGCTGTCCTCGACCTCGATCTCGACTTCGGTTTCATTCATCGCGTTCTCGGTGATGCGCTGGTGGAATGCGGCGCGGGTCGCTTCTGATGCCCCCTCGCCCACAAGTGCATTGAGCAGGCGATCCATCGCGGCCTTCGATGCCGCCTCGCGAACGGATTCCCGGCGACGGTCCTTCTCCAGGCGGATCGCTTCCTCGACGAGGTCGCGCGCGATCTGCTCGACGTCACGGCCGACATAACCGACTTCGGTGAACTTGGTCGCCTCGACCTTAACGAACGGCGCCTCCGCCAGCTTGGCGAGGCGACGGCTGATCTCGGTCTTGCCGCAGCCGGTGGGGCCGATCATCAGGATGTTCTTGGGCGTCACCTCGTCGCGCAGGTCGACGGGAAGGCGCTGGCGACGCCAGCGGTTGCGCAGGGCAACGGCGACGGCCTTCTTCGCTTCCTTCTGACCGATGATGTGTTCATCGAGGGCGCGAACGATGGCCTTGGGAGTGAGGTTGTCTTTCATGCTTCCCCGGAATCTCAGATGGTCTCGACCGTCACGCGGTCATTTGTGAAGACGCAGATTTCGGCCGCGACCTGCATCGCGCGGCGGGCCATGGCCTCGGCGTCATCTTCGTAAGGATCGAGCGCGCGGGCTGCGGCCAGCGCATAGTTGCCGCCCGATCCGATCGCGGTGATTCCGCCCTCGGGCTCAAGCACATCGCCGTTGCCGGTCAGCACCAGCATGGTGTCCGCATCGGCCACGATCATCAACGCTTCGAGGTTGCGCAGGTACTTGTCGGTGCGCCAGTCCTTGGCCAGTTCCACCGCCGCGCGCATGAGCTGGCCGCGATATTGCTCCAGCTTGCGCTCCAGGCGTTCGAACAGGGTGAAGGCATCGGCCGTCGCACCCGCGAAGCCGGCAATGACCTTCCCGCCTTCACCGATCCGGCGCACCTTGCGCGCGTTCGGCTTCATCACGGTATTGCCCATGGAAACCTGGCCGTCGCCGGCAATGACGGTCTTGCCGCCCTTCTTGACGCCGACGATCGTCGTACCGTGCCACTGGATCAGGCCGTGGCTCGCCCCATTGCTATCCATGCCGGGGATATATGCCCCGAGCCGCAAGGTTCAAGCGGCTGGGACCGAGCTGTCCGCAAACGCAAAAAAGAAATGCGCTCAGCTGCCGTTCGGACCGGGTCCGCTCGGGCCGCCCTGGCCGCCCATGCCGCCGGCACCCACGGCGCCGATGTTGCCGAACAGGTCTTCGAGCAGACCGCGATGGCGGCCCAGCGTCGGGGTCTTGTCGCCATTCGGGCTGATGCGGGCGACCTGCTCCATGCCGCGGCGATCGACCGCGACAACATTGCCCTTGGGATCGAAGCGGACACGCAGAACCGTCTGCTCGCTGGTGCGCGGACGACCGAAGGGCGGCGTCTTCACAAACTGCGAAACGTAGAACCAGTCCTTTTCGCCGAACTGGCTGACGAAAGTCGGGCGACCGAGCGTCTTTTCCACCGACAGTCGATTGTCGACGCCCGGCTGGACCGAATCGACCAGTGTCTGGTCGACGATGTAGCCGCGATGATCCCGGATCGAAGTGCATCCGCCCGCCAGTGCAGCCAGGGCCATCACCAGGCCTGCCGCTGCGATCTTGGGACCAAAACTGCGCATTTTCACACTCCAATCGTCCGGTTCGTCCATGCCAGGCATTGCCAGCAGGCGCCCCGCCCATATATCGGCCGGATTAACGGCATCGAGCCTTAAGGCCCTCCATCGCCTCGTGCAATGGGCGTTGGGGCAGCTGCGTTGAATTGCCGATGAACGAAAGGCCAGTTACCCACGTGTTCCTCCTCTCACGCATTCTCGGCAAGGGCTCCGACAGCCGCAAGGCAGTCCGCCCCCTTTGGCATCGCACGGTGGAGATCGCGCGCGAGAAGGAATGGTACGCACAGTGCCGCGTTGCCGACACCGTTCCCGGTCGCTTCGATGCGGTAACGCTGGTGACCTCGCTGGTCATGCTGCGCATGGAACGGGACAAGACCCTGATCGAACCTTCGGTGCGGCTGACCGAACTTTTCGTCGACGACATGGACGGCCAGCTGCGCCAGTCCGGAGTCGGCGATCTTGTCGTGGGCAAGCGCATGGGCAAGCTGATGAGCGTGTTCGGCGGTCGCCTGGGCGCGCTTCGCGAAGCCTTCGCCGCCGGCGACGATACGCAGGTCAAGGCCGCGCTCGTCCCCGTGCTGGAGCGCAACGTGACGCTGATCGAAGGCGCGGATACCGAAGCGCTGGCCACCCGCCTGCAGGCCCTCGCCGCGCAGCTCGACGCCATTTCCGACGAGGACCTCATGGCCGCAAGGATTGCGCGATGACGCACAACGAATTCTCCCGCGAGATCGACATTCGCCAGGCAGAAGGCAAGGCTGTCCACGTGGAGGCCAACGAGGCCGAGCGCGCCGCGCTGGCGAAGCGCTTCGGGCTGGTGCGGATTTCGAATCTCGAAGCCGATCTCATGCTCAACCGCTCGGGCGAACGCGATGCCGAAGCGCGGGGCACGCTCAGGGCCAGCTTCGTCCAGTCCTGTGCCGTTTCGGCCGAGGACATCCCTGTCGAGGCCGAGGAACCGCTGTTCTTCCGATTCGTCCCGCAGGCCACGGACTACAATCCCGACGAGGAAATCGAGCTCGACGCCGACGACTGCGATGAGATCGAGTATTCCGGAACGCACATCGACCTTGGCGAAGCCGTGGCGCAAAGCCTCGCCCTCGCCATCGATCCGTTTCTGACCGGCCCCCAAGCAGACGCCGCCCGCAAGGCCGCCGGCATCGGCTCACCCGAGGATCAGGGGCCCTTCGCGGCACTCAAGGGCCTCGACCTGAAAAACTGACGGGCAAAGCAAGGCGCGCCGGGAAAACGCTCAGTCTTTTACCAACCTGATGGCCTGGCGAAGCACGGCATCGACGACTTCGGTCCCTTCCGGCTCCCCGATCTCGTGGTCCCGCTGGAGCATCCTGTTGCTGCGCAGTAGCGTGAAGCCGTAAAGCAGGGACCAATACGCGGCCACGCGGAACCCCAGCGCCTCGTCGGGAATCTGCTCACCGACCGAACTGACCGCAGCACGCAGGATTGCAAAGCCCTCGCTTTGGGCTTTCGCAATCGCCGGCTCAAGAAATGGACGGGTCAGTTCGCTCTCGTACATCAGCGAGAAGATGCGCGGATTTTCTTCCGCGAAGGCAATGAAATGCCGGCTCAAGTCCATCAACCCATCTTCCGGCAATGCCGAGGTTTCCCCACGATGCGTCCCCAGCAACCTGTCGTAGCCGGTCAGCGCAACAGCAATCAGCAGAGAGCGGCGGTCGGGAAAATGATGATAGGGCGCGCCCGGCGATACACCGACCACCTGGGCCAGCTTTCGGACCGACAAGTCCTCGTGCCCGTGGTGCTCGACATAATCGGCTGCCGCCTCAACCAGTTGAGTCCGCAAGTCGTCCCGATGATAGCTTCTGTTCGGATCCGCCACCCTGTCCCCCGTCATGATTTCGCACTCCTTGAAGCCTGATGAGGCGCTTGACAAGTGACCCGGCGCCAATCTAATCGGCGCTCAATCAATCAGCGATTAGATTGATCACCGCGTTTCAGCAAAGCGGGATGCTCGTAGGAGAGAAGTCACCGCGCAGGCTTACCGCCGCGCAAATTTCCACATGAAATTCGGGTTCTCAAAAGATCGTGCCGCCTCGAGCGGTAGCGAGCGCTGGAGCTCATCGTCGGCTCGCAAGAGCGAACGCGGTTCATGGTGTGATCACCAACCGTCGACACCCTATTCGGGAGGAATAAAAACTTGAAGAAACTGCAGTTTGTTTGCGCCATCCTCGCCGGGACCGTCCTGTCCGGAAATCCGGTCTTCGCGCAGGATGCCGACACGGCGCAAGACGCCCCCCAGTCCGAGGAAACGACCGGCAACGACATCGTCGTTACGGCACAGCGTCAGTCCCAGCGCCTGCTCGACGTCCCCCTCAGCGTCCAGGCCCTGAGCGGCGACACCCTGCGTGACCGCGGCATTACCGACCAGCGTCAGCTCGGCCTCATCGCGCCCAGCCTCCAGGTCCAGCGCGACAACAACTACTCGATCCGCGGCATCGGCACGCAGTCCTTCGCCAGCACGATCGAATCGAGCGTTGCGACCGCGGTCGATGGCGTCACTCTGGGCAGCAGCATGCTGAACGGAAACCCGTTCCTCGACGTGGCACGCGTGGAAGTCCTGAACGGCCCGCAAGGCCTGCTGTTCGGCAAGAACGCATCGGCCGGCCTCGTCAACATCACGACCGAGCGTCCGGAGATCGGACACTACGGCGCCAATTTCAATGCACAGGCCACGTCGAACGCACTGCCCGGCAACAACGCGGACGGCGTCCAGGTCGACTCCACGGTCAACGTGCCCGTCACCGACAATTCTGCCCTGCGCGTCAGCGGCATCTACAAGTACCAGCAGCCGATCACGCATTACAATCGCGAGAATGCGACCGGCCGTCAGGACAACAACTTCCGCCAGTACGGCCTGCGCGGCAAGTACCTGCTGGAAGCTACCGACCAGCTGACCGTCTACGCCATCGGCGAATACTACGAGACGCACGGCATCGGCACGATCTTCGACGTCACCTATCGGCAGCTCGCCGATGGCAGCATCAATACGGGCCCGGTTGCGGGCGATGGCGTAACGCCGGGCGATCGCAACTTCTATGCGGGAAGCGACGGCGCGCAGTATCGCGACCTCAAGACCGGTGGCGCACAGCTCAACCTCGATTATGAACTCGACAGCGGCTGGACCCTGTCGAACATCTTCGCCTGGAAGTTCTACTCGCTCAACCAGCAGATCGACGCTGACTCGACCGGCCAGAACGGTGCGAACATCAACAGCACCAGCTCGCGCTTCGACCAGTTCAGCGAAGAACTGCGCCTTGCCCTTCCGTCGACGGGTCCGCTCACCGGCCAGGTCGGCCTCTACTACTATCACTCGAAGCTCGATCAGGTCAGCCAGATCGCCGGGAACAATTACTTCACGGATCCGCTTCTGGGCAACGCGTTCTGCGTGGGGGCCAACGCTCCGTCGACCTGTGCGCCGACCAACGACTACTTCCTGGGCACCGACAAGGACTATACCAGCAAGAACGAAAGCTACGCTGCGTTCGGTCAGCTGACCTATGCCTTCAACGACATGTTCAACGTCTTTGCCGGCGGCCGCTTCACGCATGACAAGGTCTCGATCGACCTCGTCCAGAACACCGGCGCATACTTCCTGACGCTCGGCGTTCCCAACGGGACGTTCAAGCAGAGCTTCAGCAACGACGAGTTCAGCTGGAAGTTCGGCGGCCAGTTCAAGCCTTCGAACGACGTGATGTTCTATGCCTCCTACGGCCGTGGCTACAAGGGCCCGGGCATGAACGACACCGGCGCATCCCTCGATGCCAACCTCGCCATCTACCCCGAAACCACCAAGAATTTCGAGGCGGGTGTCAAGTCGAGCCTGCTGGGCCGCATGGTCACGATCAACGCCTCGGTGTTCCACACCATCTTCGACAACTTCCAGATCCAGTCGTTCGATACAGATCTGCGGACCTTCGTGATCGGCAATGCTGCCAAGGTGAAGAGCAAGGGCGCCGAAGCTTCGGTCACCGTCCGTCCGGCCCATGGCCTGACGCTGTCGGCGACCGGTGCCTATGCCGATACCAAGTTTGACACCTACTCGGCTGCACAGTGCTACCCGGGCCAGGGATGCGGGACTGCGGGTACTTTCGACGCTTCGGGATACCGCCTTGCATATGCCCCCAAGTTCACCGGGACGATCGGCGCCGCTTACGAGCTGCCGCTGAACGACAACGGCCTGAGCCTGCTGCTGAATGCCGACCTCTACCATCGCTCGAAGGTCGAGACGGTCATCAATCATGCGCCGGATTCGCAGATCGGTGCGATCGACGTCCTGAACGGCAGCATCGGCCTTCGCGGCGACGCCTGGAACCTGTCGGTGTTCTGCAAGAACTGCACGAACAAGGTCTACCCGCTCGCCATCCAGATCGAATCGGGTGACAGCAGCGCCCAGCCGAGCCCCATGCTGAGCTACACGCAGCGCTGGGGCCTGGACTCGACCAGGACGATCGGCCTGCGTTTCGGCTACAACTTCTGAGTTGAATGACTATGGGCGGGGCCTCCTCTCCCACGCCCCCCCTTTTT
>NZ_CCBH010000200.1:0-41726 GCF_001368935.1 Novosphingobium sp. KN65.2 | reverse complement strand
TCATGAATAAGACAGGTTAGCGCCACGCGATCCTCCTTGGCCACGTTCCCGGCCGACAGGTACTGGCGGTTCCCGCGAAAGTCGGCAAAGCCGATGCGATTGCTGCCCAGGTGATGCAGGAAGCCGGCCGGGCCTCCGCGATGCTGGACGTAGGGCCTGCCGTCGGCGGTGACGCTGGCCAGGTAGAAGCTGTCGCGTGCCGCGATGAACTCAGCCTCCCGTTGTCCAAGAGGATCGGGAAGCCCATCTGCGCGCGCTTCCATCGCCGCGTAGGAATCGCGCGATCCGGCCCGCGCCTGCATGGCCCTCGATGCTTTGCCGAGCATGGTCGTGAGATAGTTCGCTGTCATGGCAACACGATTAGCACTGGTCAGTTTCTGCGATAATTGCCAGATATTGGCAGTCACTATTTCATGATGTGAAATTATCCATGGATCGATTTGAGGCCCTGAACACTTTCGTCGAGATTGCGGAGCACGGGAGTTTTGCCGGTGCTGCCCGGGCGCTTGGCCAGTCACCGGCGAAGATGACGCGCACCATCGCGGCGCTCGAGGCGCATCTTGGCGTTACCCTGTTTCACCGCTCGACCCGGACGGTGGCCCTCTCGCACGAGGGGGCAGCCTTGCTGGAGCGCGCAAGGGGACTGCTTGCCGACTTGCGCGAGGCCGAACATCTGGTGATGGGCCGCGGCGGCGCGCCGCAGGGGGAATTGCGCGTGACCGCGCCGGTCCTGTTCGGGCGCATGCATGTCCTGCCCGTCGTGGCGGGGCTGCTGGCCAGCCATGCCGGCCTTTCGGCAAGGATGCTGTTGCTCAACCGTAATGTGCGAATCGTCGAGGAAGGTATCGACGTTGCAGTACGTATCGGCGAACTGACCGACAGCACCCTGATGAGAGTGCAGCTTGGCGCCGTGCGGCAAGTGATTGTCGCGAGCCCCGGTTACCTCGATCAGCGGGGAATGCCGAAGCAACCTGCCGATCTGGCCCGGCATGACTGCATAGACGGCTCCTCGATCAGGCCGGACAATGTCTGGCGGTTCGGTCAGGACAAGGCGCTAAAGGTTGAAGTGCAGCCCCGGCTGGTCATCAATGACATTGCCGCGCGCATTGCTGCAGCCGAGGCGGGAGCCGGCGTGGTCAACGTGCTCAGTTATCAGGTTGCGGGGGCGCTACGTGCCGGGCGATTGGTGAGCCTGCTCGATGATCAGGCGCCACCGGCCTTGCCTGTACAACTCCTCTACCATTCCAGCCGGGCGGCCATGCCCGCAGTGCGCGCCTTCATCGAAGCCATGCGAGAGCGAGCCTCAAGAGATTCATGGCGCGCCAACCGTTGGTGAGAACTGGCGGCCAGGCACTGCGTCCCACATACGATGATGGCGCCTTGGAGGCGACGGACCTTCGACGGGATAGGGGGGCAACTTCTCCGGCACGCAAGTTACTTCAAAAGCGGCCAGCGAGAGCGGGGTAGAGTGGCTGCTTGCCGCAGATCAGGTGCTCAACGTACTCCTGTGCCGGAAACGGAAGATGCCTTGGCACTGATGATAGCCTTCGAAGCGACGTTCCTCGACTGCCGGTGATACGCCAAGGGATGACAATTTACTTGGACTGACTCGGGTAGGTCCTTTGATGAACGAGCTGCTCTTCGACTCCAATAAGCCAGTGCTCAATTATCCGTGCATAGATAGGCTAGAACCATTTTGCCCAGTTCACGTTTGAGCATATCCCACTGGTAGTGCTGTTCGGCGCCGCCATTCGGGCTCAGGTTCAGCCCGCGTGCCAGTACGGCATATATGATCTGATACGCCGCAAATACTTTCATATCGACCTGGCCTGCGATTTCGCCAGAGAAGCTCGTTATTGCCTCAGTGAATTGCGTGATGGAATGCTGGGCTGCGGCCCGACCGGATTCCTTGATCACCGGATCATCCTCTGCCCTTTGCATGCTGAGGCGCAATATCGGCGCATTGCCTTTCAGGATCTCGGCAAAGCCATCGGTGTAAGCTGGAATGAATTCTTCCAGGCTGGTCGCTTTAGCCATCACTTGCTTGAGCAGGACGTCTTCTGCAGCCCGGATCTGGGCCAGCGCCTCGGTAATGACGGCGCGGACGAGATTATCTTTCGAGTTGAAGCGCAGATAGATCGAGCCGATGGAGACCTTTCCGAGCTTCTCGACATCGATCAGGGTAAAATCTTCGCTGCCGCGCTCCAGCATCAGCGCGCGGGCGGCAGCGAGCATTCTTTCAAGTGTCGCCTTGCTCCGACTTTGTTGCGGAGTTCGGGCTGACGTTTTTGTGGCTCGTTCTGCGACTTTTGCTCGATCGGACATGCATCAACCAAACAGTATTATAACCGAAACGTCAATTTTTATTAATTCTTTGAAAGCAGTTTTTTGTGGGGACGCGGAAGACCCGGTATCACACCGGCATCGGGCACAATTGCGCCGATTACACAGTCCGCCGCTCGTCAGCCAAGTGTCTCCGTCATCCATCATCGTTGACAGCCAAGTCCGCCTTGTCTGAAACTAAAATCCTAGTTATAGAGTTTCGGAGGGAGAGATAGGTATGGCGCCGCCGGAGAACAGACGGGGTTTCGAGTTTTCAGTGGATGTTGTGGCCGTCGAAATCTCTTCGTGGAAGTTGTTCGTGGCCCAGGAGCCACCGCGCCGGTCTTGGCTTCAAAGATGAAGGGCTACCATCCGTTGGCAGGTCGTCTGATCGCCACACTCCTGGCATTTCCGCTGGCCGCCTTCTTCATCTTTGTCGGATGGAACAAGACCTTTGCCGCGCTTGAGGAATTGCGACAATACGGGGCGTGGACGATTTGGCTGCCTGAAGCGTTAGGGCGTGCGGTTGGCCTGAGCGAGATCTTGTGCGCCGTTCTGCTCCTCGGTGCCGTTTCTGTTCGCACGCAAGTCGTGGCCCGCACCGGCGCTGTGTTGCTTATCCTGAACCAATTGATCGCGGCGCTTTTCCATGCCGCCCACGGTGAGATCGGCGCTCTTCCACAGAACGCTATCCTCTCACTCGCCCTGATTGGTGTGATCGGGCTGACCGGCATTTCGTGGAAGAAGATAACTTCAAAATGGGAGAAGTCTGAATGGTGAAGAAAGTCATGTGGCGGATCGCCGCATACAGCATGCTCGCGTCAACCTGCCTGGCCGGTCAGGCGGCGTGGGCTGCCGGCACTGAATCGGGGCAGGTCGCCAAGCTTGAAGCCAAGGTCGCCGAATTGCAGAAGACAGCACAGGCCAATGCGGATCGCGCCGATGTCGAGAACCTGTTCTCCCGATACATGTATCTGCACAATGCGTTTCAGGATAACCAGATCGTTTCGCTGTGGGCCAAGAAGGGTACTCCGGATATTCGCTCCCAGTATTCGAACCTCGGCGTTTACACCAATTGGGACAGCATCATGTCCTACCATCGTGACCGGCCTTCTCCGATCGGGAAGCTGCTGTTCCACTATGTGACGACGCCTGTCATCGAAGTGGCTGGCGATGGCCAGACGGCAAAGGGCCTATGGATAGTCAATGGTCTCGAGTCTGGCCTCACCGATCCCGAGCACGCGAAGAACATGCCCGACTGGATGTTCGAAAAGGAAATGGTCGACGGCAAGAAAGTCTGGATGCACAACGTCTACCTCAAGTTCGGCATCGACTTCATTAAGCAGGATGGGCAGTGGAAGATCTGGCACTTCCATTGCTTCGAGGTTGCGCGCGCGCCTTACGGGATGGGATGGATCCCGTTCGCCGCAGCTGCCCAGGACGATTCCTTCAACGTCGACCTCATGTATATGGGGGACGATGGCAAGCCGGTGTTCATGCCCAAGGCGGACGGCCCGGCGTCGGTTCCGAACAATACTTACCGCACCGACACCGCGCAGAGATTGGAAGCGCGACCGCCAGAACCCTATCGCACGTTCAGCGAAACTTTCGCGTACTAGGTTAGCGACTGTAATTGAGAAGGGCCCGCCATGCCTTACCGGGCATGGCGGGCTCTTTGTCGTTCGCTATCGGCGGGGATTGGTCGTTCACGGAACCGTAGCGATGGCTCAGAGGCCGTTGTCAGGGAGAGGTTGGAAAATCCGCTGCATCATCGGGCACGGACAGCGTCACCCTACCCGTCCCGGCCCATTCCGTTCCGCGCAGAATAAGCGTCTGCAGTCCGGCGAAGTGGAGTGATACTTCGTCGTGGCCGATGGTAATCGAGAAGACACGTCCCTTGCCGTAGTCCTGCGTCCATACCTGGGGATGATCGGCATTGATGCCGTGCATCTTCGCCAGCTTTTCCTTGGTGTAAGCCCCTGCCGGGTATTTCGGGCCGGCCAGCTTCGGGTCATAGCTCGCTGCGGCATCATGCGCTGTGGCGAGAACATGAATCTTCGCGCCGGGCGCAAAACTCATGTTCGTGTACATGTCGTCGTTGTAGGTCCATACATATTCGCGCATGCCAGCGGTAATTGGATGCTCACGGTCGACGATATGCACCGGGAATGCTCCGGGTGGAGAACGTCGGCTCGAGCCCGGCTCCATGACGGCTCCGATCAGATCCCGGTATTCGGGCCAATTGTAGCCCCAGGTGAATGAGGAATGGTAGGCGACCAGACCGCCGCCTTGCCGGACGTAGTCGAACAGCGCCTTTTCGGCTTCGGGCGACCAGCGGTGCTCCTCCTTGTCGTCATAGACCCAGCGCGAAGAGTAGTTGAGGATTACAACGTCATAGGTTTTCAGCATGGCTAGGCTGCCATGGTCGAAATCCTCCGTTATCCTGACGTCGAAGCGGCCGCTGTCCTGTAGCAGGGTGCGCAACATGTTGTCGACGCCAGTCCAGTCGTGCTCATAGCTGTTCTGACCGCTGATGATAAGGACACTGATCCGCTTCTCGGCTGGATCAACCGGAATGGCAACGCGCTGTACGGTTTCGGGTGGGCGATAGGGTGGGTGGACGATGACCTGTGCCACAGCCGGAACAGTGAGCATCGCAATGGCCGCGCCGGTTGCTGCGCTTCTCAGTAGGTTCACAAGTTTCTCCCTCTTTGAGGTATGTCAGGGCTGCGCGGATAGGCAGTCCAGCTCCTCGTATTCGGTGGTTTCGCCACGTGACTTGCTCGTTCGCCCGATCGGCCAGAACAGAATGCAGATCAGTTGCAGGGTCAAAAGTACGATCGGCCAGCCGTAGTAAGACCAGCGGATCACGCTGCGTGCCTCTTCGGTAACCGCCTCGGGCACATAGTTGGCCCAGGCAAGGCAATAGGCGATTGCCGCAGACCCTACCGCCATGCCGATCTTGGTTGCCAGGCTGACCCCTGCAGACAACAGGCCTTCGTAGCGCACGCCAAAGAGTTTCTCATGGAAATCTACTGCTTCCGCAATCATGGTGAAAATGGCGGTGATCGTGAGCGAAGTTGTGATCGAGGCAGCGAAGTAGACCGCAAGGAAAGCAAGTGGCGCGGATTCGAGCCACGGCAGCAGCGAGAAAAGTCCGACTGATACCAGCAGGGCGCCTACGCAGCCCGATCGAATGCCGGTTCGCGAAAGGATTGGCGGAGCGATGAAAGCCGATAGCAGCAGCATCCCGGAAATGGCCGGCAGCATGACGGAAATCATCCACGGCTTTTTCAGGACATCTATAGCGAAGAAGGCCGTTACGGAAATCATGGCGCCGAAGCGAACGAAGTAGAGCAAGGTGAATACGAAGGCGACCCACCAGGCCTGATTGCGCAACATGTCGCGGATGGCTGGCAGGATCGGGAAATCGGCTGTTGTGGTGCTCTGATGACGTTCGCGGCAGTTGCGGAAGAGCGAAAGCAAGGCGATCAAGGACAGCGCCGAGAACAGCAGCGCGACATAGAGGAAGCCCTTATGTTCATCCCCGCCGCCAAACAGCGAGACCAGAGGCATCGTTGCCGCAGTGCCCAGGATCACCGATACCGAGGTCCCGATCGAGCGCATGGAACTGAGCTTCAGCCGGTCGTCAGTGTCCGGCGTTATCATCGGAAGCATGGCAGTGTAGGGTATCGACCCGAAGGACATCAGAATGCCCAGCAGATTGAACGTTACGAATGCCCAGGCGAGTTTGCCGTATTCCCCCCAGTCGGGCACCATGAAGATCATGACGAAGACAAGGCTGTACGGTAAGGCAGTGAACAGAATGTAGGGCCGTGCTTGGCCCCAGCGTGTACGTGTCTTGTCGACGAGAATGCCAACGCCCATGTCGACGGCAGCATCGAAAAGGCGGGCCGTGAGGAAAATCGTGCCAACAGCGCCCGCAGGCATCTTTGCAACCACGGTGTAATAATAGAGCAGGAACGCGCCGACGGCATTGTACGGCAGGCTGTAGCCGAAATCTCCAAAGCCGTAACTGATGCGTTCCACCAGGGAGAGCTTGGCACCTTGGCCAGCCGATCCGTTGCGAGTCATCGTTTCGTGCCACTTTCCGACACGGTGACAAGGATTCTGCCTAAATGCTTGCAATTCACTGCATTCTCCCGAGGTTCGCACGCATCCGGTCGTTCGGCCGGATCATTCTTATTGGCTTTTGAGACTCGCTCGGCCCCTTTCCGTTAAAACTATAATGCTGATTTTTGTTTGTCGATGGGAATTTTCATCGATCGATCCAGCCAGACCTGCAAGGTCTGCTTGACATGCTCATGTTGCAAACGATATTAAAACACTAATTACATTACGGGCGAAAAATCGTTCGAACAAAATGGGAGGATGGAGGATGTTGCTATTAAGTAGAGCGATTCTCATGGGGGGTGTCAGTCTGCTGGCAACTGGCCTGGCAAACGTAACGCCGGCGGCCGCGCAAGCATCTGTAGAAGAAGACAATTCCAATATTATCATTGTTACGGCCCAGAACCGTGCCGAGAACGTCCAGGACGTTCCCATCGCTATGGATGTCGTCGGCCAAGAGAAGATCGCACAAGCGGGCTTCAGCAATGCCAGCGACCTGGGCAAGATTTCGCCTTCGGTTCAGATCAACGAGGATCAGGGCCAGGTCAAGATCTCGGTTCGCGGCGTGGGCACCACGTCCAGCGACGAAGCGCAGGATACTTCGGTTGTCGCGAATGTCGATGGTGAATACATCAATCGCCCTAATGCCTTCAGCGTCGCCCTTTTCGACCTCGAGCGTGTTGAAGTCCTGCGCGGCCCGCAAGGTACGCTGTACGGGCGTAACTCGACTGGCGGCGCCGTCAACTTCATCACCCGCAAGCCTGGGAAGGAGTTCGGGCTCAACGCTACCGCCAGCTATGGCAACTACAATGCCATTCGCCTCGACGCGGGTGTCGACCTGCCAATCGGCGAAATGGCCGGTGCACGAATCGCAGGCTTCTACGACGACCGCGATGGCTATGTGAAGCATCCCGCCGGTGGCGGCTTCTTCGTCTTCCCTGCTTACGATGCCGGCCGCTCGGACGATAACCAGTCCTACGGCGGGCGTCTGTCGCTACGCTTCGATCCAACTGACGCCCTGTCGGTTAACCTGGCAGGCGAATATGCAGAGCGGCACTTTCGACCAGCCATCTTCGCTGCGGGCGATCTCAATGCCCCTGGCAATGGGCCGACCGGACCGGGATGCAATGCAGCTGGCTTCGAAACTGTGGCGCCCGACTATGGGCTGACTCTTTGCGTTCCTTCGAACACAAACCTGCTGAGCCAGATCGATCGCAGCGAGTATGACGCGCCATTCTACGGACTTGGCTCGGGACTTGACCAGAAAACCTGGGCGCTGCGCGGCCGCGTCGCCTACGAATTCGGGCCCGAAGCCACGCTGACGTACATCGGGGGCTATCGCGACTTCAAGCAGGGCGATCCCAGCGGAAACGAGTACCTTACGCTACCCGTGGTCTACCGCTCCTACCAGTTTCAGGACGATGCCAAGACACAGAGCCACGAACTGCGCCTGAATGGAACCATCGGCGGAGTAATCTACCAGGTGGGTGGATTCTATTTCAAGGAGAAGCTCGCCCGCGAAAGCGGATTCCTGCTGCCGAGCTTCATCTTCGGTTTGGCGCCGACCGATCCAGCAACTTTCCTCAGTTATTTCCGGCGTCTGGTCGACAGTGAAAGTGCATCCGCATTCGGTCAGGTCGAGGTTCCCATCACCGAAAGTCTGACTGCTGTAGGTGGCTTGCGCTACACGCATAACAAGCGTTCGGCACTTTATCTCAATGCTTCACCATTCGGGAATGGTCCGCCGGATTTCGCGCTTCTTGGAGCTGGTTCTGACCGCAAGGACTTCGCAGACCTCGCGTATGTCCAGACGCTCGATCTCGGTAGCAAGGAAAGCAAGGTAACCTGGCTTGCCGGACTCAATTGGAAGCCTGACCCCACGACCCTCGTCTACGCAAAGGCTACGACGGGCTTCAAGGGAGGGGGCTTCGATTCGGTCGGTACCTACAAGCCCGAGACCAATACGGCCTATGAGTTGGGCATCAAGAAGAACTTCGGCGACAGGGGGCAGCACCAGTTCAATCTGAGCGGCTTCTACTACGACTACAAAGATCTGCAGGTTTCAGTGCTGCTCGATACCACCGTGGGTAACCAGATCTTCAATGCCGGTAAGGCGACGATCTGGGGGGTGGAAGCAGAGGCCGCGATTGAGCTGAGTGAAAACGATCGTTTCAACGCGAGCTTTAACTATCTCAATTCGCAGTACGACGAGCTGTTTGCTCAGTTTAACGTCGTTTGCGTTGGATGCGGCCTGAATGGAATCGGCGACCTCGATCCGATCGCACCGGGAGTGCAGCAGCCCAGCTTTGCGGGCAATACGACTCCGTTCTCGCCCAAGTTCATCATCACCATGGCATATGAGCACGTGTTCGATCTTGGCGAAGCCGGCAAGGTTACCGCCCGAGCCGACACCTTGTTCAAGAGTTCGTATTTCACTGATTTCTACAATTACCGCGACGGCAAGCAGCGGGCATTCACACAATCGGGAGCGAGTCTCGAGTACAAGCCGGACAACGGCAAATTCAGTGTAACGGCCTTCGTCCGGAATATTGAAAACAAGCGGCCACTGACGTACGGCAGCTTCGTTTCTGCCGGTCCGGACGATATTTTCAACTGGCAGTTCGGCGCGCCAAGGACTTACGGTATACGCGTCGGCGTTGATTTCTGATCCGATTGGAGCTGTGTGTTTTGGGGGGCGGAGCAAGGCTCTGCCCCCTTATTTTATGCTGAGCATGGGCAGACATTTTCCGCTGTAACTATAACCAAAATTATAATAATTAAAGGTGACTCGGCGCCAGAAGTCGGGCTGTGGGAGAAGTATCGGGTCATGACGCAAAATGCAGCCACTGGGATGCGTCGCCGCGAATTCGCCGGCGGTCTTGCATTGTGGGCCTTAGCCTTGGGCATACCTGCAGCAGCGGTTCAATTCTCCAATCCTGAAGATCTGGAAGCAACGAGCGACCTTCAGCGGCAAATGATCGCAGGTGTCAGTGATATCGTCATCCCCAGGACCGATACACCAGGAGCAGGAGAGCTGGGCGTCGGCGATTTCGTCATTGTCGCCCTCGCGCACGGTCTTGAAGGATCGCGGACACCCTTGGCGACAGGCGATGTGTCGGCCCTGACGCCCTTCACTAGGCCTGATGGTTCCTTGCGGCATCTGCAATGGCTTGAGCACGACCTTGGGATCAGGGGTAACGGCCATTTCATGACGTTCTCGCCGCAGCGGAGAAAGGCCCTCTTGAAAGCACTGGATTCAGAAGCATTCGGTCAGGACCGTCCGCATCATCCCTGGCGTACGATCAAGGCGCTCATCCTGACGGGGTATTATACCACGGAAGTCGGCGGCTCGCAGGAGCTGGGCTACGAACCCGTTCCCGGGCGCTGGGATCCGGACTTGCCAATCAAGCAGGATGATCGTGCCTTCTCTAGCGACTGGACTGCCTTGGATTTTGGCTAAGGAACTAAGGATGGATTTTGACGCGATCGTGGTCGGTTCGGGCATCACCGGAGGTTGGGCCGCCAAGGAATTGACTGAAGCGGGCCTCAAGGTGCTCATACTGGAACGGGGGCGCAATATCCGACACCAGGTCGACTATGATCGAGAAACAAAGGCACCGTGGGAAATGCCGTTTCGGGGCATCGGCGACATTGAGATGTACAAGCGGGAATACCCGGTTCAGATGCTCAATCGACACTTCACCGAGTTCACCGAGGATCATTTCGTCAGTGACAAGGATAATCCCTATGCGACTGCTGCGGACACGGATTTCACCTGGTTCCGCAGCTATCAGCTCGGAGGACGTTCGCTTACATGGGGGAGGCAGTCCTATCGTTGGTCGGACTATGATTTCGGCGCAAACAAGCGCGACGGACACGGTACCGATTGGCCGATACGCTACGCCGATCTGGCACCATGGTATGACCACGTAGAAGAATTCATCGGTGTCTCGGGCGCGGCAGAGGGACTCGCTCAACTTCCCGACGGCAAGTTTCAGCCCCCCATGGCACTCAACGTCGTTGAACAGCACCTGAGAGAGGTGATCGGTGCGCGTTGGCCGGGCCGCTGCCTCACTATCGGCCGCACCGCGAATCTCACGCAGGCGAAACCTGAGCAGGGCAGGGCACATTGCCAATATCGCAGTATCTGCGCGCGCGGTTGCTCCTATGGCGCCTACTTCTCGACCCAATCTTCGACGCTCCCAGCCGCGAGTGCGACTGGTCGACTGACCGTGATCACCGACGCGATCGTCGAGAAAGTCGATGTCGATCCGAAGAACGGGCGCGTTACCGGCGTGCGCTGGATCGACGCGAAGAACAACGAGCGCAAGTCGGCCGCGGCGCGGATCGTTTTCCTCAATGCAGGTGCATTCAATTCCGTGCAGTTGATGCTGCAGTCGGCATGTGAATCCATGCCGCATGGCCTCGCCAATTCAAGCGGGGTTCTAGGCACGCATATCATGGATCATGCCAATACACTTTCGGCCGCCGCACTGATGCCCGGCTTCGAGAATCATACGACATTCGGCAATCGCCCGACTGGGGTCATCATTCCGCGCTATCGCAATCTCGATGAAATTGACGGGATTGGTCACACCCGAGGCTTCTCCTTCCAGGGTGGAGCCATGCAAAGCACTTGGACAAGGGCAAAGCGCGAAGCCGGAGTCGGGAAAGAATTCAAGACCCGCATGCATGAAGTTGGACCATGGCGGGCCGTGCTTGTTGGCTTCGCCGACTGTGTGCCGCGTGCGCGAAACCGTCTCACGCTCCATCGATCGCGGACTGACGGGCGAGGTCTTCCCCTTCTCAATGTCGAATTTTCGTTTGGCAAGGAGGAGCTCGCAGCGCTCGCGCAGGCAAAAGCCGAGGCTGCCGAGATGCTTACGGCTGCCGGAGGACAGGTGATCATGGGATTTGATCGCCCGGGGCCTGGAGGCACAGCCATCCATGAAATGGGCGGCGCGCGCATGGGGTGGGATCCCAAAACGTCCGTGCTGAACAGATGGAGCCAGTCTCATGACATTCCGAACCTGTTTGTCACCGACGGTGCACAGATGAGTTCGTCGGCCTGCCAGAACCCGTCGCTCACGTACATGGCGCTTACTGCCCGTGCTTGCGATGCCGCGGTCAAGATGCTCCGTGAAGGCATGATCTGATCATGGCGGTATCAAGGGCCGTAGGTGGGGACTGAATAATGGCTGGCGAATACGGCCCGAAGCTGTCCGATCACAGGACTTTTCGTGCGCTGCCCACGCTACTGAAGAATATCTGACGAAAAGCAGGCCCTCGGCTGAAACGATGTTGACAGCTTCGACGCTCCGGCTAATAACTATAACAACAATTCTAGTTTTGAACTGATTCTGGCGCCTGTCCGGTTCGGTGCCAGAGTGAGTCTTGTGAGAGGTCCTGATGCGCTTTTCTGTTTTCCTTAATGCCCGCTCGCTTGGTCCCGAGCAGGACCGCAAGCTGATGAAAGACCTGGAAGGCCATGCCAAACTGGCCTCCAACCTCGGTTTTGACGCGATCTTTCTGCCGGACCACCACTTCAATGGCTATATGCCTATCGCCAGCGACAGCTTCATCTACGCGGCTTACCTGGCCGCACAGATGCCGGACATGCACTTTGGCTTCTCGGTCGTCTCCGTGCCGCTGCACCATCCCGTGCGCCTGACGGAACGGATCAATCTTCTCGACCAGATCACCGACGGCAAGCTGCTCGTTGGTGTCGGTTCGGGGACGACGCCCGAGGAAATGATCGGCTTCGCAGTGGACTATCGGAATGCCGGGCCAATCTCTGAAGGTAACCTTGCCATCGCCGAAAAGCTCTGGGCCAAGCGTATGGAGGATCCCGCTGTCGAAATCGACAATGGTCCCTACCAGGGCAAGGTTCTGCAGCGCATCACGCCTGCGCCTTATTCCAAGGGCCATGCCCGGTTGATGCCGGTCGCCATGAAGGAGGCGAGCGCGAGGCGTGCCGCAGAGAATGGCTGGCCGGCGTTCATACCGGCATTCACGCCGCCGAAGATCGGCGGCACCGAACCGTTCCTCCACGTCAAGAAGTGGTTCGACATATACAAGGGCATGCTGCTCGAGGCCGGACATGATGAGGCAACCGTCAAGTCGGCCCTCGACTGGACGACGCACACGTATCAGGCTGTACACATTGCCGAAACCGACGAGCAAGCGCGCGAAGAGCTTGAGATTATCCTGCGCGGTTATCAGGATGCGGTAGATCGTGAAAACGCCTTCAATCGTCGCGCAGAAAGCGATGAGGCAAATACCAAGACTGACCGGACGCCCAACGCCCTCGATGAGGACTATATCGGAACCTGGTGTCTCTATGGCTCACCGGAAACGGTTATCGAGCATCTTCGTCCCTACCAGGAATTGGGCATCGGCAATATTCTTTGCGGTACGACGACCGGTCCCCTGACCGACCAGCGTCTTGCCTTCGGCAACCGCACGATCGAACTCATGGCAAGCAAGGTCATGCCAGCCCTGGCGAACATGTAAGTCGTTTGACTAACCTGCGCCTGCTTCACGATTCAACCTGACGCAAAGAACGTCCCGATCGATCGGCAGTCCGCAAAACCGGGTGTTTCGGCGTTTCTCTATCTAGCTCAACAAACCCTGAGAACGCCGATGCCGCCATTGGGTGCTGAACTCCGTGGCGCTCGCAATAATCAAGCCATAATGGGAGAAGCTGAATGAAATCTCGAAATTTGAGGACTGCAATGCTGGCCGGGAGCGCGATTGCCGCCATGGCGACACCGGTTTTCGCTCAAGAAGCGCAGGGCGAAAAGGCGTCTGCGATCGATCCCAATGTCATCATCGTGACCGCGCAGAACCGGGCACAGAACGTGCAGGACGTTCCTATTGCGATGAGCGTCCTTGGCGGTGAGAAACTGGAAGAGGCGGGTGTCACCGACTTCAACCAGATGGACCGTGTCGCTCCGGCACTGAATATCACGAATGACACCGTCTTCACTCGCGTGGCTATCCGCGGTGTCGGTACCAACTCGAACGACGAGGCGCAGGACCAGTCGATTGCGATCAATATCGACGGTGAATACCTGAACCGTGCCAACGTTCTTGGCGTGTCGCTGTTCGATATGGAGCGCGTCGAGGTTTTGCGCGGGCCCCAGGGCACGCTTTATGGCCGTAACGCAACGGGCGGCGCGATCAACTTCGTGACCCGCAAGCCTGGCGATGTCTTCGCCGTCAATCTGACCGGAACCTACGGAAATTACGACCAGATCACGCTGGACGGTGGCGTCGATGTGCCGCTTGCCGGTATCGGCGGCATTCGTCTGTCCGGCCTGTTCGACAAGCACGACGGTTATTTCTACCACCCGAATATCGATGCGCGCAGCGGTTCGTCCGAAAAGAAGGCCGGCCGCCTAAGCCTGCGCCTTGAACCCACCGACGGATTGCGGATCGATCTCGCCGGCGAGTATGTCAAGGTGGATAGCATCTTGGCTGCCAATGCCTGGACTAACCTGAATGCTGCCGGCAACGGACCGGGGGCGGATTGCTCGCTCAACGGCTTCGAGGAAGTCGCTCCGCTAACCCCCAATGTCCAGTGCATTCCGAGCAACACCAACTTCCTGTCCACCATCGATCGGGACAGCTACGATGCTGCCTTCACGGGTGTGAGCCCGAGCGAGCAGGAATCCAAGGTCGTACGCGGCAAGGTCGCCTATGATTTCGGCCCCGCCATCGTCACTTACACCGGTGGATACCGGGTTACAGACCAGGATGCGGACATTGCTCTGGCTCCTGCCTACTACTTCTACGATTTCTTTAACCGCACGAAGACCCAGAGCCACGAGTTGCGCCTGAACGGTACGCTGAACGGCATCGAGTGGCAGACCGGTGCGTTCTACTTTCACGAAAATCTGCGCAATTCGCGCGGCCTGTTCAGCCCCTTCATCGGACCCAATGGCAGCTTCATCAACGCCTTCCGGCGAGACGTTACGGCCAAGAGCTGGGCAGCTTTCGGTCAGGTCGACGTGCCGCTTACCGCGACACTCACTGCAGTTGGGGGCTTGCGCTATACGCATGACAAGCGTCATGGCCTCTTCGACAACTATGGGTTCGTGTTCAACTCGGGGCCGGTCGAGCAGACCGGGGATGCGCCTTCACAACTCGATCTGGATGCCAAGGGCAGCAAGGTTACCTGGCTTGCCGGTCTGAACTACAAGCCCAATGCCGATACCCTGATCTACGGCAAGGTTTCGACCGGTTACAAGGCAGGCGGCTTCGACAGTGTCGGCGCCTATGATCCGGAAACCAACACGGCCTACGAAATCGGCTCCAAGCTGACTTTTGGCGATATGGGGCAGCACAAGTTCAACCTGTCTGGTTACTATTACGACTACAAGGACCTTCAGGTTTCGGTTCTGCTCGACAATTCGATCGGAGGCCAGATCTTCAACGCCGGCAAGGCCGTCATCTGGGGTGCGGAAGCCGAACTTTCGATCGGGCTCGACGAGCACAACTTCTTCAATGCCTCATTCAACTACACGAATGCAGAATATAAGGATCTGCTGGCTTCGTACGTCGTCTACTGCGTCGGTTGCGGCGATATCGGCGTCGGCGATCTCGATCCCGATCCGAACAATATCGTCCAGCCCAATCTCGCCGGCAACAAGCCGCCCCAGACGCCCAAGTTCGTCATCACCATGGGATACGACCACATCTTCGATTTCGGCAGCGCGGGCACTCTGACTGCCAGCGTGTTCTCGAAGTTCAAGAGTTCGTACTTCACGGATATCTTCAACTATCGCGACAGCAAGCAGAAGGCCTTCACCCAGACCGACCTTACCCTGGTCTATAAGCCGGAAGACGAGCGCTGGAGCGTACAGGCATTTGTCCGCAATCTCGAAAATGAGAAGCCGCTGACATATGCTGCCTATGTCGCAGCCGGTCCTGACGACGTCTATACATGGCAGTTCGGTACGCCGCGTACCTATGGTATCCGCGTCGGTATCGATTTCTGATCTGACCTGGCGGGGAGGGGCGGTTCCTTCCCCGCCAGCAGTCGAGCACTAGAAATGGGAAATGGCTCATGAAACTATCAGCCTGCATCGAATGGCAGTTCGGAGACGAAACAGTCGGATTGCCAGATCGCATTCGCGCGGCAAGCGAAGCCGGTATCGACCTGGTGGAGTTCCACCTGTGGCGTGACAAGGATGTCGACGGCATTGCCCTGGCTCTCGAAGAAACCGGTTCGAAGCTGACAGGCTTCTGTGTCGATCCGCGACGCTCGATCGTCGACCCGGCACAACATGCCGAGATGCTCGAGGCGGTGCGCGGTACGCTGGAAGCGGCCGTCAAGCTCGGTTCGCCGCCGCTGATCGTGGCCTCGGGTTTCCTGCGCGAAGGGGTTTCTCCGGAAGAGCACAGAGCCGAAGCCGTGAAGGTTTTGCGCGAAGCGGCGCTACTGGCGGAGGAGGCTGGCGTTACGCTCGTCCTCGAACCGCTCAACACCAAGGTCGAGCACCCCGGCATGTACCTCGACAGCACGCGTCTCGCGCTGGACATCGTCGAGGAAATCGGCAGCCCACGGCTGAAGGTGCTCTATGATGTGTATCACTCGCGGGTCATGGGCGAGGATATGAAGTCGGTGCTGGAAGGCCGCATGCATCTCGTCGAGCACGTGCAGGTTGCCGATATGCCCGGCCGTAACGAGCCGGGAACAGGTGAGATCGATTGGAAAGGCGTGGTCGCGGACTTGCGCGATCTGGGCTACCAAGGGGCTCTCGGGCTCGAGTATCGTCCGACCTTGCCTGCTCTGGAATCTCTGGCGATGACCCGCGAGGTGCTAGGCGTCTGAGATGCATCCGAATTGGACAATGTCGGACCAGTCCTGATGCTGGTCGATGCTTCGAGGCCGGGCATTACGCCTTGACGAAGCGGCCCGTATATGGGAACAGTAATTTTAATTAGGGTTTAGGCCCCAGGGGAGAGAGTTCCAGCCTGCCAGGCAATTTGGGCGCCGACACATCATCGGCTCATCAAATCCTGCGGCGATGCTTCCCCGCCTTCGTAAACGAGTGCCACTTGCTTCGCGAAAGGGAAGAAGCATGAGTAATCAGATCAAGCGGGGCGTTAGCCTCTACAGTTATCAGAACGAAACCTTTCAGGGAAAGATGACCCTGGAAGATTGCATCCGCACCAGCGCAGAGCTGGGTGCGAACGGCATCGAGATCATCGGCGAACAGACATTCTGGGGTTGGCCGGAGGTCGGCGTCGAAGATGCCGCCGTCGCGAATTGGCATGAACTGATCAAGAAGTACGACTGCGTACCCGTTAGCCACGACTTCATGCTGGACTACAAGCGCTACAAGGGTCGCGTGATGCCCTTCGACGAGCAGGTCGCCAGCGTGAAGAAGGATATCGACTTCGGTGCCCGCCTTGGCATGAAGTTTATCCGCGCGCTCGTTTCGATCGAGCCCGAAGTGCTGGTGGCGGCCGCGCCCTACGCCGAGGAGAAGGGCATCAAGATCCTGATCGAGGTCCATGCACCGCTTCACTTCGATCACCCCTGGATCATAAGGCATGCGGAAGCCTTCGAGAAGAGTGGTTCCGACGCTCTCGGATTCCTGCCCGACATGGGCATGTTCCTCTTCAAGTTCCCGCCGGTCTGGAAGGAAAAGTTCCTGCGCATCGGCGTTCCCAAGAACATCGCCGACTACATCGAGAAGGCTTATGAGGACCGCGTGCTCTCCGAGTACGTCATTCTCAACGTGCGCGAGATGGGTGGCGAAGGCCCGGCACTGGGCATGGCCGAAACGCTCCGGCACAATGCTGCCTTCGAACCCAAGCGCATGCTCGAACACATGAGCCGCATTCACAACATCCATGGCAAGTTCTACCAGATGGACGAGGACTACGTGGAGCCGTCGATTCCCTACGACGAGATCGTCAAGGTTCTCCAGCAGGGTGGCTACAAGGGCTACATCTGCTCCGAATACGAAGGCAATCGCTGGATCGAGGACGCCGAGGAGCCGGATTCGGTCGAGCAGGTGCGCCGCCAGCAGGTCATGCTTGCCCGCCTTCTGGGCGAAGAGACCGTCCCCACCCTGAAGACCCCCGTGGCCGCCTAAGGAGACTGCGACATGATGGACAACAAGATGATCTGCACCGAGCAGTTCGAGAATGTCGTGGAAGACGGCAAGGCGGTGGGCTTCAGCTTTCTGGGACGCCTGCCTTACTACCGCGGTCTGGGTCTCTCGATGGTCGAGGATATCCAGGTCAGCGTCGATGACGCAAAGATCGCGCGCGAGGACGTGCGATTTTCGGTTCGCGGCAAGACCTACACGCTCGACGAAATGGAAACGGTCTATGACGACCGCTGGAACTTCGGCGAAAAGGCAACGATCATCGCGCTCAAGCCGGGTGGCCTGACGCCCGGCAAGCACAAGATCGAATTTGCGGTGCGCATGCGCGTTTCCTATCTTCCCTTTGTGCCCACCACCAAGGATACCAAGGAACTGGATCTGGCTGCCTAGGCAGCTCGAGGGCGGCGGCCGAACCGACCTCTCCTCCCGGGGAGGCCGCCGTCTCATTTTTAAATTCAAGATATCGAGAGATTACCGCATGCGCGAGCCGACGACCGCCGAGAAGGCTTCCCTTACCGCCGGAGCGGCTATGTGGCGGACTGCCGCCGTGCCGGAAGCTGACATTCCTTCCTTCACGATGAGCGATGGACCGATGGGAATTGCAAGCGGCAAGGTCGATGAACGCGACATCGCCGCGCTCAGCCCCTGTGCCATGTCTCTCGGGGCGAGCTGGGATGTCGATCTGGCGAGGCGCATCGGCGCCCTTGTTGGCGGAGAGGCGGTAGAGCGCGGCGTGGATGCGGTTCTGGCACCCAACGTCAATCTTGCGCGCAGCCCGTTGGCGGGACGCGCCTTCGAGTACTTTTCGGAAGATCCGTTCCTTGCAGGCGTGCTCGGCGCGGCCTGGATAGGCGGCTTGCAGTCGACCGGTACGGGCTCGGTTGCCAAGCATCTGGTGTGCAATGACAGCGAGACCGAACGCGACCGCGTCGATGTCCGCGTCGATGAACGCACCTTGCGCGAAGTCTATCTGCTGCCTTTCGAAATGGCGGCACAGGCGGGCTGCGCGGGCATGCTCGCCGCTTACAACAAGGTCAATGGAAACTGGTGCAGCGAACAGCACCACGTCCTGACCACCATCGTCAAGGAAGAGTGGGGCTATCCGGGCCTCATCATGAGCGACTGGTTCGGCACTCATTCGACGCTCGGCACGATCAATGCCGGGCTCGACCTGGAGATGCCGGGACCGGCCCGCTTCATGGGTGCGCATGTCGGTGAGGCGGTGGAAGCCGGCCAGGTCAGCGCTGAGCGTCTCGACGATGCAGCGCGCCGCGTGGCGGAAATGGCGCGCCGGGTCACTGGATCCAAGAGCGTCCCCTATACTGCCGAGCAGGCGCAGGAGCTGCTGGTCGAGGCATCGGCTGCCGGCTTTGTGCTGTTGAAGAACGAGGGAGACTTGCTGCCGCTCGCACCGGGCGCGGTCAGCCGCCTTGCGGTTATCGGTCCGAACGCCGCCGCGCCATGTTTCCAAGGCGGGACTTTCGCGAAGATTTCGGTTTCGCCCGATCTGGCGACGCCTGCCCAGGCGATCGCCGCGCTCTACGAAGGCGGCACGCAAGTCGTATTCGAACCCGGCGTCGATCCGCAGCCGCGCCTGCCTTCGATGCCGGCAAGGCCGGCGATTGACATCGGCGACGGCTGCACGGCGGGCATGACGCTGGAGTATTTCGCCAGCACCGATTGCAGTGGTGAGCCGCTGACACGCGAGACGCGCAATACCAATTCGATTGTCTGGTTCGTGGGGGTGCACGAGCAGGGACCGTTCGATCAGGGCGGTTCGGTGCGGGCTTCCGGCTATTTCACGCCGGTCACGGACGGGGAGCATGCTTTTTATCTCGGTGCGACCGGAGAAGCACGCCTGTTCGTTGACGGCGATCCGGTTCTGACGACAAGTGAGATCGACGCCAAGGATGTGATGGGCAAGCTCAAGTCGGGCGATGCCTATACTGCCAGCGTGGATCTATCCGCCGGGCGGGAAGTGCATGTTGTAATCGAGTTCCATTATCGGCCTGCGCGCGTGCAGGGCCTGTGGTACGGTGTGCGTGGCCCCGGTGGGCGCGAAGAACTGCTGGCGCGCGCCGAAGCGGCTGCGCGCGACGCGGATGCGGTGTTCCTGTTCGTAGGAGAGACTTCTGACTCGAGCGTCGAGAGCAAGGATCGCGCTGACACCCTGCTCGTGTCCGATCAGCTGGAATTGATCGAGCGGGTTCTGGCTGCCAATCCCCGAACAGCTGTCGTGGCCAACGTCGGTCATGCCTTCGATACGAGTTGGGACGAAAAGGCTGCAGCGCTCATATCAGCCTGGTATCCGGGCGAAGGCTTCGCGCAGGCGATTGCCGAGGTTCTGGCCGGCGAAAGGGAGCCGGGTGGCCGCATGCCCGTTTCGATTGCGAAGTCGGAAGCGGATTATTCCGGGTTGAACCTGATACCCGATGCCGATGGCGTACTCGAATATGCCGAAGGCACGCGCTTCGGATATCGCGCCATCGCCTGTAGCGGCGGGAAGGCGCGCCATTCCTTCGGCAGCGGCGCGGGTTATGCCCGCTTCGCGTGGAGCGATGTACGCGTCGAAGGAGACAGCGTGTCGCTCACCTTGCGCAACCTCTCGGATCGCAGCGGCAGCGATGTCGTTCAGGTCTATCGTGACGATCCTGAGCCTACGCTCGTGGCCTTCGCCAAGTGCGAGGTCGCGCCCGGCACCGAGAAGCGGGTCGTGTTGCCGCTTCGCCGGCGCCAGTTCGTGACTTGGCAAGGCGATGGCTGGTCGCCGCTCGGAGAGCGTTTTGACGTGCGCGTAGCGCGCTCGGCCGAAGATCCGGGAACAGTTCTGAGCGTCGATTGGGAGGCGCTTGGTTAGAAAAAATCGCGTGCCGCAAGTCAGACAATAGGCAAGGCGAAGGGAGAGGCAACATCACGTTGGAAATCAAACGGCTGGGTTGGGGCACGCGCATTTCCTTCATGGCTTGTGCCATGCCGGAGCTTATCAAGAGCTTCGCCTGGGACGCTTTTGTCCTGTTCTTCTACAGCCAGGTCGTCGGCCTCGGCGGTTTTGCCATCGGCGCAGCGCTGGCGATCATCCTGGTCTTCGACGCTGTGGTGGATCCCTATATCGGGGCCTTGTCGGACCGCATGGACAAGGCCCCCCTCGGTCGCCGCCATACCCTGATGGTTGCAGCGGTTCTGCCTTATGCCTTCGGCATTGCCATGGTATTCAATCCGCCGGGCGGCATGTCGCAGTTGCAGATATTTGCCTGGCTGCTTTCTACCGGTCTCTTGGCGCGCGTGGGAATATCGTTCTGGACCGTTCCTGCCTATGCGATGGGCGGAGAATTGACGCGCGACACGGCAGAGCGCAACATCATCTCGGTGATGCGTAACATGGGCAACCAGTTGGCGGTGCTGACTGTACCGTGGGTTGCCTTCGCGGTCTTCTTCGTGCCTTCCGCCAACTTTGCCAAACCGCAGCTCGATCCGGCGCCCTACCCGGGCTTCGGTCTTTTCGTTTCGTTGCTGGGTGCGGCGCTTATGGTCGTCGGCTTGCTCGGCACGCGCGCACGGATGCGTGAAGTTGAAGCTGAAGACCGCGTCCTCGTGCGCGATACCGGAATTGAGACGGTGCCGCAGCTTCTGCGCCGGCTCAAGGCTGCGATCCGTACCACGCCCAATGTCGGACGCCTGTTGATGGTCACATTGCTGGTGCTGTTCACCAATTCGGTGGTCAACCAGCTGACACTGCATCTCTCGACCTACTTCTGGCAACTTGACCCTGCATCCACCCAACGCCTGTTGATAGCGGGCGTTCTCGGCTCAATCACCGCGATGTTCCTTGCGCCTATGTGGATGAAGCTGGTCGGCACCCGTTTTGCGATGGTAAGCGGGCTTGTCGCATTCTTCGTTGTTCAGGCGGCGGCCGTGCTGCTGCCCCTGCTTGGTCTTTCACCGCCGCCTGCAAGCATGGCGATCGGCACTTTCGTATTCGCTTTCCGTGTGCTCGGTGGGTTGGCTTACGGTCTCTATGTCGTGCCGTTCAACACGATGTCTTATGATGTCGGTGATGAGCACGAGGCCAATACCGGCCTGCCGCAGCAGGGCCTCGTTGCCAGTTTCATGTTCATCGGCCTGCAGATCGGAAGCGGCTTGGTAGCGTTGTTGGCTGGCTCGTTCCTCGGAATGATCGACTTTCCGGCCGGCCTTCCCGTCGATCAGGTGCCGGCAGACAAGGTCGAGGCACTGGCATGGTTCGTAACCGGGCTAATTGTCGTTGCTGGCGGCCTGATGGCGTGGCTGGTTGGCCGATTTGACATTTCTGCGGAGAAGCAGGCGGCGATCCGGGCGAAACTCGCTGAGCTGCGCGCCACAAGCGAATGATTCCGGGCCTCGTGCGGGGCCCGGAACACTTTTCCGGCAGTTGGTCAGGCATTGTCGCTGAATTCGGCACCTGCGCCGTAGAAGCGCACTGTGCCGTCGCAATCGGCGGCCTTCACGCCAATGCTCAATTGCAGCCCGAAGCGTAGCGGCAACGGTTGCTCCATCGTAATCCGGGTCAATCGCCGCGCCGCCTTGGGGTAGTATTCCCGCCATTGTTCCGGCGGATCGAATGGCACGCTCTCAAAAGGCGGCTCCGTACCGATTTCGGTGAGTGGCATGCGCTCCATGCCGCCATGCTGCAGCACGATCCAGTTGATCTGCGCCCCATCGAGCACTTCCCACATGAGCGACACGGCATCCAGCACCTGTTGCACGCCATTGGACTTACTTGGGGTCTGGAGTGGGAAATGGAACCAGACGTTCTTTCCGGCCCTGATGCGAAAGCTTGAGAAGAAGCCTCGATGGAAACCGTGGCCTTCGGACCATGGAGCGTCGTCGATGGCGGCGACGAATTCGCTGCCGTGTTCCTGTAGGACAACCGCTGCGGAGGGTTGCCAGACAGTCGATGTGTTGCGCCGGCTTAGCCCCACCACGGATCCTTGCCCTCCTTCCACTTGATCGAGCAGCCAGCGCTGGGATGGTGCGGTTCGGGAACCGGCTGACCGGCAAGCACTGCATCTACAGCGCGGCGCATGTCCTCGCCGGTAACCGGCAGGTCGGTGCGGAGCGGCGGCAGACCGGGAACAGGCGGGCGGTTGATCTTTGGACGGCTGGCATCGAACTGGCCGTTGTAGACGAGCTTGCGATCGCGATCGTACAGGAAGAAGTCGGGCGTGCAGATGGCTCCGTAGGCGAGCGCTACATCCTGACTCTCGTCGTGGAGATAGGGGAAGGGAAAGCCCTTTTCCTGCGCGAAGTGACGCATGTGATCATAGTCGTCTTCAGGAAATTCGCTTGGGTCATTCGACGAAATTGCAACGACTTGCAGGCCAATGGGCTCGTACTCCTTCGCAAAGGCGACAAGCTCGTCGATGATATGGAGGACAAAGGGGCAATGGTTGCAGATGAATGCAACCAGCAAGGCGGGTTTGTCCGCGAAATCTGCCAGGGATCTTCGTTCGCCGAGAGTATCCGGGAGATCGAAATCCGGCGCAGTTTCACCTTCGCCAACTTGTCGTGACATTCGCAACATACGCTCATCTCTCCCTATAAATATAATTATGATTCTTGTAGTGGAACGGAATGCGCCATGCAAGTTCACATGATTGAGGGACATTTCGCGCATGGATTGGGCGCGCTTATGGGCCGTCTGCGCGATTCGAGTAGCGGAAGATCGCGTGGATCTTGCCTTATTTGATCGGTCTGGTCTGATCCCAAGCGCCAATCACAACTCTTCGACGAGGCATGCAAGGCACATTCTGCCGGGTTCGATGCCGCCGACCGATTGCGCTATTCGAGTGGGGACTTGATACCGAGCGAGGTGGCACGATTGTGCCGAGTTATCGGATCGCAGGGGCGCGGCGCACCTGTCGCTTGGTCAGCCTGCTCGACGATCCCAGCTGTGCGGCCATGCTCGCTCAACGTGCCTGTGTTGCTCGCGCGCATCCCTACTCATCGTTAAGCTAGTTGTTCGCGCAATGCCCCGACCCTTAGCAACGGATCGGCAAGTCTCGGTCAGGGGCTGGCCATGACAGTGTCCCCGGCAACAATCCGCAAAGAGAGTGCCGTGATCGCAGGTCAACATAACGAAGAAGTTCATGGCTTTGGGAGAGCACGGATGAAGTTCGGGGGAGGACAGCACAGTCTTCGTATGGCGGGGCTGGCGTTTACCGCGTTGACCCTTGGGGGCGCACTGATGTTCGCTGGCAGCGGTCTGGAGGCTGCCGCGCCGGCAAAGGATCAGACCGTAGCCGCCGACAGCTATCGCGACGTGAGTTCACTGCCGGCAGGGACCGAAGCGAAGGGCAGTGCGATCTGGAGCGGTACGTGTGCCGCCTGTCACGACACCGGCATGGCGCGCGCGCCCGCCCGGATCATTCTCCAGCAGATGACGCCCGAAGCTATCTACAAGGTCCTGACCAGCGGCGTTATGGCGCCGATGACTCCTTCGCTCGATGACCGGGAGAAGCGGGTCGTCTCCGAATATATCGCCGGTCGTCCCTTCGGCTCGACCAAGGCCGCAGCCATGCTAAAGTGCGAAGGCAAGGCGGAGATCTTCGATCGTTCTGCGCCAACCAGCTATCCGTACTGGGGCGTGGATAAGGGCAACACGCACTTCATCCCCGATGACAAGGCCGGGATTTCGCCTGAGAACGTGGGCGACCTGGAACTGAAATGGGCGATTGCCATTCCCAACGCTACGCGTGTGCGCTCGCAGCCCGCCTTTGCAGGCGGAGCAGTCATTATCGGCGGACAGGACAATACGGTGCGAGCCTTCGATGAGAAGACGGGCTGCCTGCGCTGGTCTTTCGAAAGCGATGCCGAAGTGCGCACCGGCATCGTGGTGCAAAGCTGGAACAAGGACGACGCGAAGGCCAATCCGCTGGCATTCTTCGGCGACGTTACCGGCAACGCCTATGCCATAGAGGCATTCACCGGGAAGCAGGTCTGGAAGATCTCCGCCGATGACCATGCCTCGACGACCCTGACCGGTACCCCGGCATTCTACCAAGGCGTGGTCTACATCCCGGTATCCTCGCTTGAGGAAGGAGCTGCTTCGACTGCGGGCTATCCGTGCTGCACGTTCCGCGGCTCGATTCTTGCCGTGGATGCGGCCACCGGCAACACCAGATGGCGGACCTATCTCGTCTCCGAGCCGCAGGAGGGCGCGCCCGGCGTGACCGAAAAGGCCTTGCTCGGGCCCTCGGGTGTCCCCGTCTGGTCCGCACCGACGATCGATGCGAAGCGCGGCCGGATCTACGTGGCGACGGGAGACAACTATACCGGTCCCGGCACCGATCTCAGCGATGCGCTGGTCGCTCTCGACATCGATGCCGGTGCCATCGCCTGGCACTATCAGGCCCTGGGCGATGACGTGTGGAACGGAGCTTGCGAAGAGTCCGACCGGACGAACTGCCCCGTGGAGGATGGACCCGACTTCGACTTCGGCACTCCCCCGGTGCTGGCCGAGACGAAGGATGGCAAGGAGATGATCCTGCTCGGCCAGAAATCGGGCATAGCCTATGGCGTCGATCCGGACAGTGGCAAGCTGGAGTGGAAGAACCAGGTCGGTCGCGGCGGTGTCGTTGGCGGAATCCATTTCGGCATGGCAGCGGCCGGCGGCGTCATCTTCGTGCCGGTATCCGACGTTCCCGATGGCAATGACTATGACCTGCAGCCGAGGCCGGGCCTCTACGCGCTGGACATCGCGACGGGCCAGTATGTCTGGAAGGCGCCTGCATCCGACGTCTGCGACGGCAAGGCGCTATGCTACCCGGGCTATTCCGCTGCGATCACCGCGACGCCCGGACTCGTCTTTGCAGGGGCGAATGACGGACATGTGCGCGCCTATGCGACTGCCGACGGTACGGTCCTTTGGGATCTCGATACCACGGTCGACTACCAAGCCCTGAACGGGGTGACCGGCCACGGCGGATCGATGAGCGGCGGTTCCGCCCCCATGCCACATGACGGAATGCTGTTTATCACGTCGGGATATGGCTTCGCTGGCAAGATGCCGGGGAATGTCTTTCTCGCCTATGGTCCCAAGGAAAAGTGAGCGTCTATTGCCCGCTGGGTTCGGCACTCGGGAATGCTCTAGGTCCGGCTCAAGCGGGTGCCTGCTTCAATCGAACCAGGCCCCGCCATTCACGCTGACAACGCTGCCCGTTGCATAGCTTGCGTCATCGCTTGCGAGGAAGGCGACCGCACCGGCAACTTCCGCAGGGTCGGCGAGGCGCTTCATCAGGCAGTCGTCGGCGATGCTCTTCTGGGTCTCCTCGGGGATATGCGCATAGAGCGGCGTTCGCGTGGCCCCGGGATTGACGGCATTGACCCGGATGGCCCGCTCCGCCAGCTCGCGCGCCATCGCACGGGTCATGCCGATGATGCCGGCCTTGGCCACGCAATAGGGAATGGGCCCGTTGCCATTCGACGCTGAGGTAGAGGCGATATTGACGATAGACCCGCCAGTGCCATCGCGCGCCATCAGTCGTACGGCGGCCCGACTGCACCGGAATGCACCGTTCAGCGTGATGTCGAGGACACGGGCCCAGGCGGCATCTTCGCAATGGATGGTCTGGTCTGCGTAGACGGTCGGCTCTTCGCCCCCGGAAATCTGCGCAAGGCGTTGAGCCTGCGCGGCATAGTACTTGTCCATGCCGTCGCCCGGAACGCTGCCGAGCCCGGCATTGTTGACAAGGATATCGACGCCGCCGAATGCCTCGTCCACCTGTGCGAAGGCGCGGTCAACCGATCCGCGGTCGGAAATGTCGCAAGCAATGCCGATGTGCGGGGTGGGGAGAACGGCTGAAGCTCTTTTCGCATCGAGATCGAGGATTGCAACCCGTGCGCCTTCCGCAGCGAGGCGCCTGGCTATGGCTTCGCCGATGCCTTGCGCACCGCCGGTGACCACTGCTCGCCTGTTCTGAAGTCTTTCCATCCTTGCCTCCATCAGTCCTCGACCTCGGGTCGCCAGGGCACACCGTTGATATGGCCGCCGCCATCGGCAAACATGGTATTGCCGGTGTAGTAGCCGCTGCTCTCGCTCGCCAGGAAGACCGCAAGCGGGCCTATGTCCTGCTGCGCATCGCCAAAGCGTCCGGCTGGAATGTTTTGCAGCAAGGCCTTGGTCATCTCGGGGTTGGCGTCGAAGTAGGCCTTGGCCTGCGGGCTGAGAGCCGAAGGGCAGATGACATTGGCGGTAATGCCATGTCTGCCCCATTCGGCTGCGGCAGTGCGGGTGAGGGCGCGGACGGCTTCCTTGCTGGCATTGTAGGCCGCAGTGAAGAGGTGTGCGTTGACGCCATTGAGCGAGCCAAGATTGATGATCCGGCCGAACCCCTGCTTCTTCATTGTCGGGAAAGCGGCGCGCATGGCCTGGAACACGGAGAAATAGTTGAGCGCGAAGGAGCTCTCCATGTCTTCGTCAGTGTGGTTCTCCAGTCTCTTCGGAAAGCTTGCGCCAGCGTTGTTGACGAGGATTTCAAGTCTGCCGAACCGTTCCACGGTCTCGTCGACCATGGCGTCGACTTGCTGGCGGCTGGTCACGTCGGTCTGGATGAAGAGGCTTTCGACGCCATAAGTGTCGCGCAAGCTGGCGGCTTCGGCTTCGCCCTGCTGCGCATTGCGCTGCGCAATGACGATGTGCGCTCCAGCCTCGGCCAGGGCCCTTGCAATGCCATTTCCCACGCCTTGGCCGCCGCCGGTGACAATTGCGACGCGGCCATCGAGTATCCGGCCCATCAGACGGTTCGCCCGATGGCGGTGAGTTTAGAAAGACGACGCGGTTCGAAGTGCTTCGTGCGCGCCGGGGTATGTCCCGTTGTATTCATGGTCCTCTCCATCGGGGCCGACAGTGTGGTCGTGCGATGGAGGGATCTTGCCCGATCGGCGATTGCTTTGAATGGCGGATTGGCTCAAAGGTTATGGGAAAATGGCTCAAAAGTCGAAGCGCCTCTCCATACCGGCTCCGCGCCGCGCGTCGATTGCGGTCGCGCGGGAATTGCTCGGCTATGTCGTCGAAGCCGGCGGCAATGCAGACGCGTTGCTTGACCGTGCAGGACTGCCCCATACCGCGACGGCCATGCTTGATCCCAAATGGAAGGGCCAGCTCTCGCGGTTGCAGTTTTCGGCGCTCTATGCCGAGGCGGTCTGGGCGCTGGATGCGCAAGCGGCGCATCAGGAAGAGCGTGAGCCACTGACCAAGTCCCAGTTCGATCTGTTCTGTCACTGTCTCATCACTTGCCGAACCCTGCGAGACGTCATTGCGCGCGCTGCCGCCTTCGAAGCCATGCTGGGGCCACGCATGGCCGCTTTAACACTCAGCGAACGTGACGGCGTGGCAGAACTGACCATGACGACCAAGCGCACCAAGCGCAACGTCAGCGCCTATGTCTCGGACCTGACCGGGCTATCGGCGCATTATCGCCTGTTCAGTTGGCTGCTCGGGGTGAATATCGGCCTGCTGTCTGCGCACCTGCGCTATCCGCGCCTTGTCAGCCGCGAATGCGCGTCTCGCTTGATGCTGCACCCGGTCATTCACGATGCCGCCGGCAACACACTGCGGTTTTCATCGTATTATCTCGACCTGCCGGTGATCCGCACGCCCGCGGAGCTTGAGCAATTGCTGCAGCGTTTTCCCTTTGACCTCGAGGAAATCCTGTCGCGGGAGGCCCCCCTTTCCGAACGTATCGGCGTCGTAATTCACTCGGCCCTGTCGCGGGGTCTGAAGCTGCCGACCGGGGCAGCGATCGCGCGTCAGTTTCACATCAGCCCGGCAACGCTCAAGCGCAGGCTCGCCGACGAGGGCGTTACCCTGCTTCAGCTCAAGAATGCGTGCAGGGGAGACGTGGCGAGGGTCTTGCTCGCCAATCGGGAACTGTCCATCAGCCAGATTGCCCAGTGGACGGGTTTCAGCGATTCCACCACGTTCAGCCGGGCGTTCCATCAGTGGACCGGCAGTTCGCCGGGCGCCTGGCGACAGCGGAGAACTGCGCCAGACGAACAGCGAATTAGGCCTAATTCCGCTCCGGGAGCGAAATCGTGACACTGTCCACTGCACCACCCGAAATGGGGTAGCCGATGCGATCTGTCGGTGGATAGGCGGCGACCGATGATCCGCGATCCCGGCCGACATCGAATGTCTCGTCGATCGTATAGACCCCGGTCGTGCTGGCGTGCAGGCGACCGGAGCCAACCGGTTTGCCATCCACGGTCAGCGCGACGTTCCCGCCCTTGCCGTAACCACCGCCGTCATAAGCGAAGTCGATCGCGATGGAGTGCGATCCCGGCTTGAGCGGTGTGTCTGCCTGCAGGTTCAGCGTCTGCAGGTCGAACAGGCGATAGGTGAAGACCGGGCGCGACTGTTCATCCAGCCAGAGCGACCAGCCTGCCGAATGCCCGCCCAGCGCAGCGATGACGCCCTTCGCTGTCTTGCCGGCTTCGATCTTTGCCTCGATGCGCCATGACCGGTTGGCCATTTTCGGAAGTGCGGGTTCGGGTATGGCCTGCGCCGTGCCGGGATAAGTCACGCTCCTGCGACCTGCCGCGAGTTCGGGAAGGCCGGAGCGCAGGTGCTGCCCTTCGATCGGAAGAACGTCGTTGCGTGCAGCTTCGGCAAGGAAAGCGGCCTGCATCTGCGCCAACCGGGCCGGCTTGCTGTCGGCGAGGTCCAGTACCTGGGTTGGATCGGAATCCAGGTCATAGAGGCGCCACTCGTCCTTGTCGGGCGATGGCGCCATGGGGTTGAAGCTCTTCCAGGGCAGGCGGCCATGATCGGCTGCGGCGAACCAGCCATTCTCGTAAAGTGCGCGGCTGCCGAAGACTTCGAAGTACTGGCGGGTGTGCCGCTCCGGAGCGTGAGGCGCATCGAAGCTGTAGATCAGGCTGGTGCCGTCCATCGACCGCTGCTCCACTCCGTTGACGACTTTGGGTGCGGCAATGCCCGCGGCTTCCAGGATCGTCGGAGCGATGTCGTTGACGTGCCCGAACTGGTTCCGGCGCTGTCCCTGTTCATCGGCGCCGATTTTCTCCGGCCACGAGATGACGAGCGGATTGCGGATGGCGCCGAGCCATGCAGGCATCGCCTTGCCCCACTGGAACGGCGTATCTGCGGCCCAGGCCCAGCCGGAATTGACATGGGTATAGGACCGCGCCGTTCCGGCATCGCCTATGCGGGCGAGCTTGGCCGCTTCGTCCTGCGGCAGACCGATGAGCGCACCAAGGTAGTTCAGGCTGCCAAGCAGCCCGCCTTCGAGGCTCGCGCCATTGTCGCCCACCATGTAGAAGACCAGGGTATTGTCGAATTGGCCGTCATCCTTGAGCGCCTGCAGCACGCGGCCCACTTGCGCGTCGGTGTGGTCGAGGAAACCGGCGTATGCCTCCATCGTGCGCGCCGCGAATGCCTGTTCTTCGCGCGAGAGCGAATCCCATGCCGGAATTTCCGGCGGACGGGGTGGCATGCTGGCATCGGCGGGGAAAAGGCCCATCGCTTTCTGGCGGGCGAAAGTCTGCTCGCGCAGCTTGTCCCAGCCCATGTCGAAGCTGCCCTTGTACTTCGCAATATAGGTGTCCGGTGCCTGGATGGGCGCGTGAATGCCGCCAGTGGCGAGGTAAAGAAAGAAGGGATGGTCGGGCCGCAGTGCCCTCTGCTCGCGCATCCACGCGATCGAGTGGTCTGCAAGGTCTTCGCTCAGGTGGTAGCCCTCGCGGCGGGGCTGGTCGACCGGGGCGGTTCCTTCATAGAGTGTGGGCGTGAACTGGTCGGTTTCCCCGCCGAGGAAGCCATAGAAGGTGTCGAAGCCTTCGCCGGTCGGCCAGCGGTCGAAGGGGCCGGCCCGGGAGGCTTCCCAGTCCGGGGTCTGGTGCCATTTGCCGAAGGCGCCGGTTGCATAGCCGTGCTGGCGCAAGACTTCGGCGATGGTGGCCGTGTCCTTGCGATGAAAGCCCGAATAGCCCGGCCGCGCATCGGCCGAGTTCATGACAGCGCCTATGCCCGAGGCATGCGCATTGCGCCCCGTCAGCAGCGAGGCGCGTGTTGGAGAACAGATCGCAGTCGTATGAAAGCGCGTGTAGCTCAGCCCTTGCTTCGCCAGTGCATCGAGCGCCGGCGTGGCGACGGGGCCGCCGAAAGTGCTTGCCGACCCCCAGCCGACATCATCCAGCAGGATCACGACGACGTTGGGTGCACCTGTCGGCGCCTGGCGCACGAATTCGGGCGGCGCCGCCTGCGGCATTTCCTGCGCGATGGCGCCGATGGGCAGGGCGAAGCCGCAGGCGCCGGCCAGCAGCAGGGGCAGCATGCGGCGCGTGGCGCCGTGGTTCTTCTTGGCCATGTCTCTCCTCGCTTATCGTTCTGATTTTTTCCGTCGCGCCCTGTCCCGATTCAGCGATCTTCTCGTAGGGGTGGCATTGCGAGCCCGCGGAGGAACAGTCTTGCGCATTCGCCGGAATAGCTGTCGCGCTGCGCGGGTTCGGGAACGGTCGTGAGTGTCATGAAGCGTGCTGCGAATGTCGCCAGGACGTAAAAGGCCCTTATCGCCGCCGAATTCGGCTTTGGCAGGCCGTGTGTTTCCAGCAGCGACGTCAGCGCCCTGCCAGCAACGGCAACCCGCACGTCGTAAAAGCGGGCGGCAAGGTCCGGGACGAGATCGCTCTCCTGGATCAGGAGGCGATGAAGCGCAATGTTCTGAGGCATGAGATGCCAGTCGAGGACCTGCCTGGCGAGCGCCGCGAGCGCGGTCTGCGCATCGCCAGCCAAGTCCGCCTGCAATGTGACCTGGCTGGTCGTGTGGATCTCGCGTTCGACGACATGGCGCAGGAGGTTCTCCTTGCTACTGAAATGCCGGTATACGGTAGCCGTGCTGGACTGCGCGGCAGAGGCAGCCCGGTTGATCTTGGCAGCCGGAAAGCCATGCTCGAGAAACTCGGCCAGCACGGCGTCCATCAGGCGTTGGACTTTTTCGGGAGAAAGCCGGACGGCAACTTTGCTCTCGATCGCTGGGGGCAGAGGCGCATCCGTCAGGTTCGCAAGGTCCATGTCGTCGATTTCGGCCATGCCTGCATAGCCGTGCAGAAACAGCTCGATCGCGGACCGGACGATTGCCTGGCGCGCTATTTCTGCGGGTAGCGGCGTTCCCAGGAAGTATCGGCTGCCTTGGACCGCGAGACCGCCGAAACGGCTTGCAGTCAGTAGCGGGTCGGCCTGCTGCAGGGTGCCGTTGTCCATCAGCGTTTCGAGGTAGTCGGCCAACTTTCGCGACCTGGCGATGCGGTCTTCGTGGAGTTCGTCGGCCAGTTCGGGAAAATGGGTGGCGGCGACGATGCTGGCCCGGAACAGGCCGAAGTTGACGGCGTCGGCAAAGCCCCTGAAAAGACCTTCGCCGAACTCGGACAAAGTCTGCTCGACGTTCGTCGAAGGCTCGACGAATGCAAGCCTGGAGCGGCCCATGTCGAGCGCGTCGCGAACGGCGGCCTCGAACAGCGCCTGCTTGTTCGGGAACAGTTCGTAGATGCTTTGTTTGCTCATGCGGGCAACGGCGGCGATCTGATCGACGCTCGTGCGTTCGAAGCCGATTTCGAGGAACACTTCGCCTGCCGCCTTCAGGATCCTTGCGCGGCTCGCCGTCAGCCTGTCGGACTTGCGATCATGATTTTCATTCATGAGCCGGTTCCTAGCAATGAAACTGTCCCGTGCGTCAATGCGCTGCCAGTGGGCCGGGCACGCCGCGCTTGCCCGGTTCGACGTCGACCCGGATGATGTGTCCCGTGAACTTGCCGCCCGGCGCATAGTCGTCGGTAACGGGAGTGTCGGCATCGAAGCCGATGTCGAGTGTGTCGGTCATTTCCGGAAGCTTGGAGATCGTCCGCGCAATCCGGCCCCGGGCTATCTCGCGCTCGTCGGCGCGTATAATCATCTCGCCGCCGCCATTGGCGCCTCCGTCATAGGCGAAGTCGAACACGAGGTTGGTTGTGCCTGCCTGCAGGGGGTGGGTCGCGGCCACCCGCGATTGGTCTCCTGCCATTTGCGAAGCTGCCATCAGGGCGACCGGACGGCCATCCTTGAAGTAGAAGCTCCAGCCGCCGAAACGGCTGCCGAGCGACAGCACGGCGCCATTGGCAGCTTCAGGCAATACGACCTGTGCGGTAATGCGGAAGCTGCGTGCCAGCAGTCCGGCAGTGTTGACGGAAGGGTTGCCGGTTCCCGCACTCCAGTACGTATAATTGCTGTGTTGCGGTTGCTGGGCCTGTGCTGCGCTGAACCGCGCGAGGTTCAGCCGATTGTCCAGGGGATAGACGTGGTTCTTTTCGGCCTCGTTGCGGAACAGGGCCTGCATTTCCTTCAGTTTCCCGGGTTCACGGGCCGCAAGATCGTGTGCCTGGGAGAAGTCATGCTGTAAGTCGTAAAGCTCCCAGGCATAGTCGGTCGGCAGCGTCGATCCGTCGCCGCGCCTCCAGGGCTTGTTGACGGGCGAAGTGCTCGCCAACCAGCCGTGGTCGTAGATGGCACGGTTGCCCATCATCTCGAAATATTGGCGTTCGTGCCGTTCCGGCGCCTTGGGAGCATCGAAGCTGTAGGTAAAGCTGATCCCATCCATGCGCTGCTGGTCGACGCCATTGACCCTCTGAGGGGTGGACACACCGGTCGCTTCGAGGATCGTCGGAACGATGTCGGTGACGTGTGTGAACTGCGACCGGATTCCGTGAGCCTGGATTCGGTCGGGCCACGAGACGACAAGGCCGTTGCGCGTGCCGCCCAAGTGCGAAGCGTATTGCTTGAAGAGACGAAAGGGCGCGTTGGTTGCCCAAGCCCAGCCATACCCGTAGTTCGAAATGGTCTGTGGACCGCCTACCTTGTCGAGATTGGCCAACAGCGACTGCACGTCTTCGGCCATGCCGTTGACGAATGCAGCCATCGGGTTCGTGCTGCCGTTCGGACCGGCTTCAGCAGCGGCACCGTTGTCCCCTTCGATAAACATGACCAGCGTATTGTGGCTCTCGCCCATACGGTCGAGTTCGTCGAGCACCCGGCCGATCTGATCGTCCTGATAGGCGAGCATTCCGGCATAGGCCTCCATCATCCGCGCATTGATCTTGCGCTCGTCCGGGCTGAGATCTTTCCAGGCCGCGATGCCTTCCGGCCTTGCCGTATTGACGGTGCCTCGCGGAATTATTCCCATCCTGACCTGGCGCGCGTAGGTATCGGCGCGCACTGCATCCCACCCTTTGTCGAACTTTCCACTGAACTTTGCGATCCAGTCTGCCGGGGCCTGAACCGGGGCGTGGGTGGAGCCGGTAGCGTAATAAACGAAGAAGGGCTTGTCCGGCGCAGCTGACTTCTGGTTATGGATCCAGTGGATCGCCTCGTCTGCAAGCGACTTGTCCAGCACGCCCTCGCTCAGCGTGGGGATGGGGCTTGTGCCGCGATAGAGCGCAGGTGTGAACTGGTTCGTCTCGGCCGCCATGAAGCCGTAGAAGTATTCAAAGCCCAGACCGGTGGGCCAGAGATCGAATGGACCTGCCGGAGAAACGTCAGCTTCGGGCGCATTGTGATGCTTGCCGAACATGGCGGTATTGTAGCCGTTCTGGCGCAGGACTTCGGCGATAGTGGCTGCACTCTTCGGCATGACGTTGTCGTAGCCGGGAAATCCCGTGGAGAGATTGGCGACGATGCCGTTGCCGACCGCATGATGGTTGCGCCCGGTCAGCAGGGCCGCGCGCGTCGGCGAACACATCGCCGTCGTGTGGAAGCGGTTGTAGATGAGGCCGCGTGCAGCCAGCCGGTCCAGATTGGGTGTGGGGATCGGCCCTCCGAACGTCGACGCTGCGCCAAAGCCGACATCGTCGGTCATGATCAGCAGGACGTTGGGCGCACCTTCCGGGGCGACTGGCCGTTTGGGAAACGCAGGAACCGAGTCGGCATACGTCTCGCCGATCTTGCCTGCGAAGGGTTCTGCCGGGCTTGGCAAAACCGTCTGCGCCGCGACAGGCGCTGATCCGGCCAGCAAAAGTGCGAGGCACCCACGTGTGCAGTGTCCCATTCGCTTTTCGCGCATGTGTTCTTCCTCATCCCACATTGGGTTAATCTGTACGATTTAGTTTCGTACAAATCAATGGGTGCAATTATGGGAAGGAGGAAGGATCGCAATGCTGTGAAAGGAGTTCGTCTTATCGGGGCGGTTAATGGGGTGTCACGGTGCGAACCGCTTTGTTAAGCGGGCATGGACGGAGACAGGAGAATGGCCTTGAAGGTCGCGGTGTTCAGCACGCACGCCTATGACCGCGAATTCCTCGATCTGGCTAATGCCGGAGCAGGGGGACACGATTTTTACCTATCTGGAACCCAAGCTGGACCCGAGGTCGGCCGCCCTCGCTGCCGGGCATGAGGCCAATTGCGCTTTCGTCAACGGTCACCTCGATAAGGAACTTCCGCAGGCGTTTGGGGCCAATGAAACAAGGCCCGCGCGGTTGTCGCAATGCCTGCTGGAACGTGAAGTCCCGCATTGCCAAGGCGCTGCACGATTTCGCCGAGCGAGGCATTCTTGCCGCCAACGTTCGCCACGTCTGCGATCGCGATCTCTTCGTACCAGAGAATATCGGGCTTCGGTTCCGCTTCGGTCACAGCCCTAACCCCACAGCCGTCAGGGTGCAGGCTCCCTTACAATTGCGGGCGCCGCCAGATCATAGTGCACCATTTTGCCCCATTGCATTTGAAGCTGAAGTTGACGTTGCCGCTGTCAATTGCGTCGCGAGCTGCATTGCCGTTCGCGGGAACGCCGCCCTGGGTGAGTGACTATGGCACAAGCGAATTGACCGCCGGTGTGGATGGGGCCCAGTCCGTTATGGACAGGTCTGTTCTGAATGGCCTGCCTTAATGGAGACATGTATAAGACTGGGTGGATTGCCGGGGCTCATCGGGTTGGCTTGCGCCAGAGCATTCGGAGATTCGCCCTATCGATCCGCCTGCGTCGGACACCTTGGGCGGCCTGTTCAGTCATAAGCGTGTCGTCCGTAGAAAGGACCGAGCCGCGGTCGACCGCCTGAAGCGCATGCATCGTCCGGGACGGAGGCGCGATGCCGTGGGTTGGACCGCACAGGTCCCGACGCGGAATATCCTTCTATGGGGGGATGATCTTCGGCATGAAGGACCGTGTGGATCGAAAACACGCTATCCTACACCTTGCGACTGCAATCACGATGGATGGTGGCAATTGAAAGTTGAAGATTGAGGTCAGCATATGGCGGGTAGCATTTCAATCCCATCCGGAGCGGTCGGTAATGTCTCGCAAAGTCGGGCCAAGCCGGTGGTTAGCGCAAGGCTAGCCAATATTGACGCATTGCGCGGATTCGTAATGGTTCTGATGCTGCTGGATCACCTTCGCGAGACCTGGTTCGTGAATTATGCGGTCACGGATCCGATCAATGCGACCACCATCTTGCCTGCCATCGGATTTGCCCGATTTGCGGCGAGCTTCTGCGCACCGATCTTCGTCGCTCTGACAGGGCTTGGCGTATATCTGTTCAGCGTTCACCATACGGTGGAAGAGACCACAAGTTATCTGCTGAAGCGCGGCTTTCTGCTGATTGCGATCGAGCTTCTCTACCTTTCGCCGCTGTATTGGGGGATCGTGCCACAGCCGACTTTCTGGCTGCAGGTTATCTGGTGCATCGGTCTGTGCATGATTGCACTGTCCGTCTTGATGCGACTGCCGCGCCCCGCGCTGATTGCTTTCGGATTGATTGTGCTCTGCTTGCACAATTTGCTCGATCCGATCCAGATGACGCAGGGCGATGCCTTGTTCCCCCTCTGGGCTATCCTGCACCAGCGGGACGTGATCGCACTTCCCTTGGGTTTTGTTGCCAAGACAACCTATCCCATTCTGCCATGGCTGGGTGTGATCTCGCTCGGCTTCGGAATCGGTCCGTGGTTCCGCTCCGATACGGCGCCTGAAGTCCGGCAGCGGCGTCTGCTCCTGTTGGGCTTCGGCCTGATTGCAGCCTTCATCGTGCTGCGTCTTATCAACGTCTATGGCGACAAGCCCTGGTTTGTCGTCGAAGGTGATCCTGTCCGCAGCCTCATCAGCTTCATTTCACTGACCAAGTACCCACCGTCGTTGCTCTTCCTTTTGCCGACGCTTGGAGGCGGCGCGCTCCTGCTCGTCCTGTTCGAGCAGATCAACAATTCACGGCTGGTAGCTGCCCTTGCGGTCTTTGGTGGCGCCCCCATGTTCTTCTACCTGCTTCACCTCACGGTCTTGCGCATCCTGTACCACAGCGCGCTGGCGATCTGGGGGCCGAACCAGGGGCAGTTCTACATGTTCGACAATTATAACTGGGTGCTGGTCTGGTACGTCGCGATGATCGTACCGCTCTACATTCCGACTGCCTGGTATTCGCGCCTGAAGCGGCGTCGCAAGGACATCGCCTGGCTGAAATATTTCTAGGTCCGGCAGCGGCCTGGGGCTCCCTGTGAGTTCCAGGCTGTCGACAGACGTTGCAGACAACCGGGGCGCCGCTCAAGGCTTCCCAACCGATCGGGGGCAAGTGGATCCATTTGCCCCCGATTGCTTGAATCAGCTGTCATCGTTCAGTCTGCCGGGAGTGAGATTTGGCCGGCGGTGCGGCTATTCTGTCTTCTTTCGAACTTTATCCGGTGTCAGGCCATCCGGATCAGCCTTACCAGCGTTTCATCGAGGCTCGAAAGGTATCGTGACCGATCGGCGTTGCTGAACGGAGGCGGTCCACCGAGGTTCTCGCCCCCGGCGCGCAGGTCGGCCATGATCGCTCGCATTGCGATGGCGCTGCCAATCGACGAACTGGTGAAGGGCTTGCCGGATGGGGCGAGGACAGTGGCTCCGAGCTTCAGGCATCGGTCGGCCAGCAGGATGTCTGCCGTAATCACCACTGTGGTGGGCGTGGCGTTCTCGACGATCCAGTCGTCCGCAGCATCGAAAGCGTCGCTTACGATCTTGCGCGATATGAGCGGATCGCGCGGAATGCGGATCGGGCTGTTGCTGACTACGACGACCGGGATCTTGTAGCGGGCGGCAACCTTGTAGGTCTCGTCTTTCACGGGGCAAGCGTCGGCGTCGATCAGAATCTGCATCATGCCCTCCCATAGCGGCTCTGCGCGCAAATGACGAACCGGAGCTTGGCAGGATCCCGGACATGAGGAAGGGCCTGCCGCATAGACGTCAGGCCCCTGGTGATCGATCTTAGCCGGAGATCTTGTCGGCGGCCCATTTCGCATAGGTCGGGCGCGTCATCTGGAACAGATCTGTTGTACGCGCATACCATCCGGCGCCGTGTACGCGCGCAATGAGGCCCATTTCGAGAGTATCGACATGCAGTTTCTCCGCGTCGATGAAGGTATCGGCGATGTGGAACCGCAGCACTTCGCCAAGTGCAATGGTGGTTTGGCCCGCTTCGATGCTCTGATAGAGTCGGCATTCCATCGCTACAGGCGCGGTTGCGATGCGCGGGGGGGCGATTTGGGTCGAAGCCAGAGTCTCAAGACCAGCCGCTTCCAGTTCGTCAAACTCGGGAGGAGCGTCGATGCACGTAAAATTCATCGCCGCGCTATCGGCTGCGGATACGAGATTGACGACGAACTCTTCCGTTTCCAGAATGTTGGCGGCGCTGTCCTTGTGGCTGCCATCCGGACGACGCATCATGCCCAGAACGATGAGCGGCGGTTCGGCGCTCATCATGTTGAAGAAACTGTAGGGTGCAGCATTTCGCACACCCGTGCCTGACACCGTCGTAACCCATGCAATGGGGCGCGGCGTAATGCTGGAGCTCATCAACTTGTAGCGATCGGGCCCCGGGACATTTGAAAAATCGAATTCCATTCCTGCTTACTCTCCGGAGCGGGTGACCGCGCGACGCGGCGCGACATTGACCTTGAGTTCGAACACGTCCGGGCGGGCGTAATGCCCGACGACGTCGAAGTCATATTTGCCCCGCACGACCTCCACGGGCTCGATATCGGCGTAAAGGATCGTTTCACCTGTAAAGTCGGGTCCGGCAAGCACCTGACCGAGCGGGTCCACGATCATCGATCCCCCGCGCAGAAGGACCGTTTCCGGATCGTTCCCCAAGGCGCAGTCATAATCTGCCGGATACGCACCGCGCGTCACATGCTGGCATGCGGACAGCACGAAGCACCTGCCTTCGAGCGCCACGTGCTGCATCGAGGAGGCCCAGCTATCGCGATCATCCGCGGTTGGCGCGCAGTAGACGGTGATGCCCTGATCGTACATGGCCATTCGCATCATCGGCATGTAGTTTTCCCAGCAGATGACCGCACCGACCTTGCCGAAAGGCGTATCGAAGACCGGAAGGGTCGAACCGTCTCCGAAGCCCCAGATCAGCCGTTCCGCCCCGGTCGGCATGAGCTTGCGATGTTTCCCGACAAGCCCCTTGTCCCCATCGAAGAACAGCGCCGTACAATAGACGGTGCCGCCATCACGTTCGATCACGCCGATGACCACGAACGCGTCGGTCTGCGCAGTCGCCTCTGAAATTGCAGCCACTTCCGGGCCATCGAGGTCAATGGCCGCTTCGTGATAGGCGCGATAGTCGTCACGGCCCTGAGGCTTGCGCATGCCAACCGGGGTGCCGAACGAGGCGCCCTTCGGATAGCCGCCCAGAAATGCCTCGGGGAAGACCATCAGCCTTGCGCCGCCTGCCGCAGCCTTTCGTATCAGGTCTGCGGCCTTTTCAGCTGCAGCCAGAGAGTCGGTGGGAATCGATGAAGCTTGGACGACGGCGGCCTTGAAAGCCTCTGGCATGAAGCGCTCCTTATCCGAGAAAACGCAGGGAATCTGCGGTTGGTCTACAGCATAATAGTTGCATTTGACAGTTTATTCAATTTATTTTAGGTTTGTAGTAATTCGGCGAGGAGGCATCCATGGTAAGCCAGAGCTACGACCAGTACCGCGAAGAGATGATCGGCCGCGCAAACGTTGCGGACACACCCGAACTGGTCGCCTATTATCAGCGCCTCCAGCAGCTCGGCACGGGCGCTTTATGGACCGTTGCCAACAAGATCGAGCCATGGGAACCGGTGTCGACATCGGTGCCTCATATCTGGCGCTACAAGGACCTGCGCGACGATGTCATGAAAGCCCTTGACCTGGTGACGCCCGAGCAGGCCGGTCGCCGCGTAGTGTACCTGGAAAACCCCGGCCGCGCCGATGTGGTGGCAGCGGTTGGTTGGCTCTACTCGGGACTGCAGGTCATGGGGCCCGGAGAACTGGCTTCCAGCCACCGCCATTCCGCGTCGGCGCTGCGCTTCATCATGGAAGGGCAGGGCGCCTTCACCAATGTTGACGGTCACAGGATGACTCTGGGCGCGAATGACTTCGTGCTGACGCCCAACGGGACGTGGCACGAGCATGGCGTTTCCGAGGATGGCACGCCGTGCATCTGGCAGGACGGTCTGGACATTCCTCTCATGAACGCGCTGGAAGCGAACTTCTACGAGGTCCATCCCGATCTTCAGCAAGCGGTTTCTTTCCCGATCGACGATTCTACCGCGACCTGGGCCGGTACCGGGCTCCGTCCGGCGGGCATGGCCTGGTCGAAACCCTATTCGCCGCTGCTCAAATACGAATGGGCCCCCACTTACGAGGCCTTGACCAAGTTCGCCCGGGTGACCGATGGCTCGCCATACGACGGTGTGATGATGGAATACGTCAATCCGCATACGGGCGGACCGGTCATGCAGACCATCGGTGCGTCGATGCAATTGTTGCGCCCGGGCGAGCGGACCAAGGCTCACCGCCAGACCGGCAGCTTCGTTTACCAGTGTGCCAAGGGCAGGGGCTGGTCGATCATCAACGGTCAGAGGTTTGACTGGCAGGAACGGGACATTTTCGTGGTTCCCGCCTGGATGTACCATGAGCATGCCAATGCATCGGACAGTGAAGATGCTTGCCTGTTCACATTCAACGACCTTCCGGTGATGCGCGCGCTGGGCCTTTATCGCGAGGAAGCGCTGGCGGAAAACGACGGCCATCAACCGGTGCTTTCCTGAGTATCACCACCCGAAATCCGGAAATTATCTCAACAAGGGAAATCCCATGCGTCTCGTTACCTATCGCGCCCATGTCGAATCTGAAGCCCGGCTCGGCGCACTCGTCTCCGGCATTGGCGGCGATTTCGTTCTCGACCTGGAAACCTTCGGCGAGGAAATGGGCGTTCCATTCCCTTCCACCATGTTGGAGTTCATCGATCTTGGTCCCCAGGCAGTCGCTATCGCGACCACGCTGATTGAGCAGGCCGACGGTCTGTTCCCGCTTGGTACGGCCATTCCTTTCGCGAATGTCACTTTGCTGGCGCCTATCCCGCGTCCCCGCAAGAACATCTTCGGTATTGGTCTCAACTACACCGAGCATGTTGCCGAAAGTGCCAAGTCGCTCGATACGTCCCCGGAATTGCCGCGTCAGCCGGTGATCTTCTCGAAGCCGCCGACGAGCGTGATCGCACCGGGTGAGCCGATCCGCCACAACGGCGAGATCACGCAGCAACTTGACTGGGAAGTCGAGCTTGCCGCGATTATCGGAACGAAGGCCAAGGGTGTGAGCCGCGAGAATGCGTTGGCCTATGTCTTCGGCTATACCGTCTGCATCGATATGAGTGCACGCGACTGTCGGCGTGCCGGCCAGTGGATCTACTCGAAGGGGCAGGACACATACGCCCCGATGGGTCCCGTGGTCGTTACCGCTGACGAAATTCCCGATCCGCAGACGCTTGACCTCTCGCTGACGGTCAACGGCGTAACCAAGCAGTCGAGCAACACCGCATTCATGCTGTTCAAGGTCGATGAACTCGTTGCCGACATCTCGAAGGGCATTACCCTTGAGCCCGGCGATATCATCGCGACCGGCACCCCGGCAGGCGTCGGTGCTGGCATGGACCCGCAGGAATGGGTCTGGCCGGGAGACGTCATCGAGGCAACTGTCGAGAAGATCGGATCGCTGACGCACTCCATCATAAAAGCCTGATTTTACGAGCTTCCATATGGAAGAATGACCACTCTCACCAACTTCAAGGGGCCTTGCGAGGCCCCTTTTTTTGTCTGCAAACGGCTAGGCGAACAACAAAAGGGCCCCCCCC